>DAIDKA010000302.1 GCA_027451085.1 Gammaproteobacteria bacterium | reverse complement strand
TCGCGCAGGAACAGCCACACCACGGCCACCGCCAGCAGCGAACCCTCGATCAGGGCCTCCATGGCCCTCGTGTAGCTGGTCTTGGTCAGCTCGACGGTCGTGAACACGCGCTGGATGTGAACGCCGGGGTATTCCTTGCCGATTTCGCCAAGTTCGGCCTCCACCCGGTCCAGCTCGGTGACATCGGAGGACCCCTTGGCCTTGTACACCGCAAAGGTGGTGGCCAGCCGCCCGTCCAGGCGCGCGATCGTGCGCACCTCGGCCACACCGTCGGTGACCACCGCGAAATCCCCCAGGCGCGCTGCGCCACCGCCGGGCAGGGTGACCTGCGTATCCGCAAGGTTCACCGCCGACTTCGCGCTGCCCAGCACCCGGATGGTCTGCTCCCCGCCACCCACCTGCAGGCGGCCGCCCGGCGCATTCAGGTTCAGGTCGCGCAGCTGGTCATTGACCTGCGCGGCGGTCAGACCCAAGGCCTGCATGCGCGCGGGGTCCAGGTTCACACGCATCTGGCGATCGACACCACCGATACGCTGCACCTGCGAGATGCCGGGCACCGCCAGCAGACGCTTGGTCACCGAGTTGTCGATGAACCAGGACAGCTGCTGCTCGGAAAGCTCCGTCGTGGTGACCGCGAAGAAGGCGATGGGACCGCCGGCCACTTCGACACGCGACACCTGCGGCTCCAGAATGCCCAGCGGCAGGTCGGCGCGGACCTTGGTCACGGCGTCACGCACGTCGGTGACGGCCCGGTCGATGGGGGTGCCGATCTGGAACTCGACGTCGGTTTCGGCTGAGCCCTCACTGGCGACCGAGGAGATGTCACGGACGTTGCCGATGCCGGCCACCGCACCTTCCACCTTCTGCAGGATCTGCGTCTCGATCTCCGACGGTGCAGCGCCCGGGTAGGAGATGTTGACGCTCACCACCGGATAGTCGATGTCCGGATTCTGGTTGATGGGCAGGCGCACGAACGAGACGATGCCCACCACCGTCAGCACCACGAACAGCACGATGGGGATGATCGGGTGCTTGATCGCCCAGGCGGAAATATTGCGCATTGAACCTGTGCTCGAGCCTGTGTTGTCGACTTGCGCGGGGCCCTGCGCCCGCCTGCTTACGAGCCCGTGGGAGTGGCGCCGGCCACCGTGACCTGTTCGCCCACGCGCAGGAAGCCTCCCGCGGTCATCACCACCCGCTCCTGGCCGGTCAGGCCGGAGGAGATGACGATGCCCTGCTCCGTGGTCTCGGCGGCCTGTACGTCCCGGCGCTCAAGGCGGCCGTCCGCGTTCACGATCAGCACGTAGGCCCCCTTCGAATCCGACTGCACGGCGGTCTGCGGCAGCACCGGCTTCCTGCCCTTGCCGACCACAACCTCACCACGCGCGAAGGAGCCCGGGCGCAGCTGCGGGTCCGGCCCCAGCTCGATCCGCACATCGCCCAGCCGGGTCTGTGGATCGATCACGGCACCCAGCAGACGCACCTTGCCGTGGAAGGGTTTGTCGATTCCCGAAATATAGATCGTGGCGGTCTGCCCCACCTTGAGGCTGGGCATGTCCTGCTCGGCCACCTGCGCGCGCATTTCGATCTCCGAGCCGCGCGCCAGCCGGAACAGCGCATTGCCACCCGGGGTTGCAATCTGTCCCACCTCCACGCTGCGGGTGAGGATCTCGCCATCCGCGGGCGCGCGCACCGAGGTATGTCCCAGGCGTTGCTGGTACTCGGCCAGCTGCGCGGCGGCGACCCTCACCTCCGCAGCGGCGGTGATCGCGGCGGAACGGCGCTTCTCAATGTCCTCCCGGGACAGGGCACCAGCCGACGCCACGCCTTCGGCGCGCTTGTATTCGGCATCCGCCAGTGCTGCATTGGCCTTGCTCTCCTCCAGCGACGCCGCCAGCCGTTCCACCTGCGGCCTCAAGATCGATTCATCCAGTTGCGCCAGCAGCTGTCCGGCCTTCACGTGATCACCCGCCTCCACGTAGACCGCGGATACCCGGCCGGTCTCACCGTCCGTGCCGATTGAAATGTCATAGCGCGCATTGATGGTGCCGGTGAAGGACACCGTGGCGGTGACCGCAGACAGTCCCGGCGCAGTGGCAGTGACCACGGGAACGGCACCCACGGATACCGTGGCCGACCCAGCGCTGCTGCCCGAGGCATGCCGTGCTGCAGCCCAGACGGCCAGCCCTGCCACCACCACCCCGACACCAATGGCCACCCAGCGCCCCGTCGGAATCCCCCCGCGGCTGTCAGTGGCAGCCGGGACCATGATCTGCGGATGTTCCATAAGTGTTCTTGGGCGGATGTAACTGTCTACCGAAGGTAACTCAACGGTCATATGGTGTTGTATAGAACTACATCACTTGGCCAACGTCAAGAGAAATGCAAGCCAGTGATGAAGATGGCCAGTGTCGCCAGCAGGGCGACCGGCATGACGACGCTGCCAACGGCGAGAAACTTGCGCGCGCTCACGTCCTGCCCTTCGCGCCGGATTGCAACCAACCAGAGAATGGTCGCGAGCGACCCGGTGATGGACAGGTTGGGTCCCAGGTCCACGCCGATAAGAAGCGCGCCACTGACATGCATCGGAAGATGCGCGCCCTGGGCCAGGCTCGCGCCGATCAACCCCATGGGAAGGTTGTTGATGAGGTTGGACGCAAACGCCACGGCACCCCCCACGACCCAACCCGCGGCGGCGGGAGAATGTCGCGAGTATGCCGAGAGCAACCTGACCACGGGTTCAAATACCCCGGTCTGCTCCACAGCGCCGACCAGGACAAAGAGCCCTGCCACCAAGGGCAGCACGCCCCAGGAGATCTCCTGAAGCACAGGCCAGGGAGAACCGCGCTTGAGCAAAGATATCGTGAGCCACGCCGTCAGACCCGCCACGCAGGTCGGCAGACCCAGCGGCCAGCCCAGGGTGGACGCCACCACGAGCACGACGCCGGTGATGGCGATGGCACCGGCCGCAATCCGTCCACCGGCCGGCAGCGACGTGATCTCAGCGGCTCGCGCAACGCCCCGCTTCAAATGCCGCCGCTGAGTCCACCGCAGCAGCAGGTAGGTCACGACAATCGCAACGACGCTCGGCGCACCGAACTCCATGACCCAGGCGCGAAGCGGCGGCGTACGGCCGCCAAAAACCACGAGATTCGCAGGATTCGAGATCGGCAGCACGAAACTCGCGGCATTTGCAATGAATGCGCAGATGATGACATAAGGCAGCACCGGGACTGCGGCGCGCCGGGCGACCGCGCACACCGCCGGAGTCAACACCACCGCAGTCGCGTCGTTCGACAGAAACGTCGTCACCAGCGTGCCCACCGCGTAGATCAACAAGAACAACCGTTTTCCAGAGCCGCGGGCATGCAGCAGGGCATAGGCTGCAAGCCAGTCGAAGAGTCCCTCGCAGCGTGCAAGTTCGGCAAGGATCATCATGCCGATGAGGAAGAGATACACGTCCAGCCCCTTGGCCGCGGCGGCAAACGCGTTCGAGGGCGACACCAGAGAGAGCAGGACAAGCGCGAGCGCGCCGGACACGGCCCACCACGCCTCCGGCAAGTTCCCGGGGCGGACGATGACCCCAAACAGCGCCGCCGCTGCCACCGACCAGATGGCGACATGTGATATCAACGGGTTCCTCCGCAGCCGACGGCAGCAGTCGCCTCCGCGCAGAGCTTAGCATCACAACGTGCACCGGCGTTGTCATGGCGCCGGCATGCGACCAGGGCGGCAGGGCCGTCAACGGCCGCCGGACCGCCCATCGGTGCGGTCAGCGCATTCCACCGCCGGCCAGCAACTGGTCACCGGTCAGCCAATGCGAATCGTCGGAGGCAAGAAAGACCACGATGGAGGCGATATCTTCCGGTTTGCCGATGCGGCCGAGCGGAGTCTGCGCGATGAGGGCCTGCTGGAAGTCCGACCCGATCATGCCGGCTGCATGGGCGCCCTCGGTTTCCACCATCCCGGGGTTGACTGAATTGACACGGATCCTGCGCGGACCAAGTTCGCGCGACAGCACGCCCGTGATCGCATCCACCGCCGCCTTGGTCGCCGTATAGACGGCGCTGCCGGGTGGGGTGACGCGCGATACCACCGAGCCGATGTTGATCACGCTGCCGCCCTCGCCCAGATGTTTCGCCGCTGCCTGGGTGGTCAGCAGCAGGCCCAGCACGTTCACATTGAAGTGCTTGTGGAAGTGGGCTTCCGTGATGTTTTCAAGCGCCGCGAATTCATAGACGCCGGAGTTGTTGACCAATATATCGAGCCGGCCGAACTGCTTCATCGCGGCATCGACGATGCCCTGGGCGTCCGCCGCCTTGGAAACGTCGCCACGGACGGCAACCGCCTTGCCACCGCCCTTTTCGATCTCAGCCACGACGGCATCTGCGCCGGCTCTGCTCGAAGCATAATTCACGACCACGCAGGCGCCTGCCGCAGCCAGCGCCCTGGCAATGGCGGCACCGATGCCCTTGGATGCGCCCGTAACGACGGCGACTTTGCCTTTCAGCTTGCTCATGGATGTGTCCTGGGTGCGGATGTCGATGTGGATGCGGCCCGGACGTCATCTGGTCCGTTAGTTCTAAATATACGAACAATAGAACAACAAATCAAGCTTCTGCTAGAGTCGCCGCATGAGGCCACTGGTCCATCCCGCCATCGAAGATATGACCGTGGAGGGCATTCTGCATGCGCTCTCCGATCCGGTGCGCGCGGCAATCTATGCTGAACTGCTGGTCAGCGCCGGAGCAACCTGCTCCAATTTCCTGAAGATCAGCGATCGGAAGATCCCCAAGTCCACGCTCTCGCAGCACTTCCGTGCGTTACGGGAGGCCGGACTGGTGCGCAGCGAGCGCCAGGGCGTGGAAATGCGCAACAGCACCCGCTGCACCGAGATCGAGCAGCGCTTTCCGGGACTGGTGGCGGCGATCATGAGGGCGCATCAGGCGCAGGCGCAGGAGCGCAGTCGCAAGCCCAGGCGCACGGCGAGGAAAAACAAGCCGGACTGACCCGGAAGCCCCAGGCCTGGCAGCCACCTTGCCAACCCCTCGTTCAGGAGCGGTGGTTTCGGCGCTGGCGCACTCGACAATATTTCCGCTCACCAGACGTCATCATCAGCCATGGAACCACCCCTTCTGCATGGTTATGACCGCCTCCCCGGCGCTGATGGCTGACCGGGACGGTGATCTTGCCGCCGTGGTGCTGCGGGAGCGCTCGCGGCTGGGCCGCTTCATCCGCCGCCGGGTGCTCGATCCCGCCGATGCCGAGGACATCCTGCAGGACGTATTTCAGGAGTTCATCAACGCCTACCGGCTTCCCACCCCGATCGAGCAGGCGGGCGCGTGGCTGTTTCGTGTGGCGCGCAACCGCATCATCGATCGCTTCCGCAGCAGGCGGCTTGATCCCCTTCTGCAACGCTCCTGGGAGCCTGAAACCGCGGACGGCGAAGGCACGCAGCAGCTTGATTTCGCGCTGCCTGCGACCGACGAGAGCCCCGAGGCCGAGTACGTGCGCTCGGCGCTGCTGCTCGCCCTGCAGCAGGCCATCAGTGAACTGCCGGACGATCAGCGCGAGGTCTTCCTCGCGCACGAACTGGAGGGCCGCAGCTTCAAGGACATGGCCGCGCAAAGCGGGGTCGGGCTCAACACGCTGCTGGCCCGCAAGCGCTACGCCGTCCTGCACCTGCGCCACCGCCTGCAGGCGGTCTATGACGAACTTGAACTTTGAAGGAACTGACATGAGACGAACAGCAAGATTTCTCGGGATCGCGGTGTTCATCGCCGCCGGCGCAGCCGTGCTCGGTGCCGTGGTCATGCTGCTGTGGAACGCGGTCGGCCCCGCCCTGTTCAGCAGCGCCCGCCCCATCGACTACCTGCATGCGCTCGGGCTGCTGGTCCTGTGCCGCATCCTCTTCGGCGGCTTCCGCGGGCACGGCGGATGGCACGGCCGGCACCACCTTGCAAAATGGCAGGCCATGACCCCCGAGGAACGCGAGAAATTCATGCGCTGCCGACCCTGGGGTCGGCGCCCCGGACAAGAGGCCTGACCCATGAAGACCTTCGGTCGCAAAGCGCAGGGCCTGCGCCTTGAGCGCATGAAGGCGTCCCCGCTCTGGGACGGCGAGAAGTTCCGCAACCGGCAGCCCGTAATTGCGGGCCTGCGCGACCCGACGGCGTCGATGCCCACGCTGCGGGACTTCATCTGGGGCGGTGAACGGCGGATACCGCAACACCCACTGCCCTCGGCCGATCCGCTGCAAACCTGGTCACGGCGATCCCACAGCGGCCTGCGCGCCACCTGGCTGGGTCATTCCACGACGCTGATCGAGATCGAGGAAAGGCGCGTCCTCACAGACCCGGTCTGGGGACCGCGGGCATCCCCGTTCAAGATCATGGGTCCCAGGCGCTTCCAGCCCGTTCCCGTCGCCCTGGAGCAGCTGCCACCGCTCGATCTCGTGGTCATTTCGCATGATCACTACGACCACCTGGACTACCCGACGATCCGGGCGCTGGCCCGGCGCGGCGTGCCATTCGTGACGTCATTGGGCGTAGGCGCGCATCTGGAATCCTGGGGCGTGCCGCCGGAGCAGATCACGGAGCTGGACTGGTGGGAATCCCACACCGTGCCGGATACCGGACTGACGGTCACGGCAGCGCCATCGCAGCACTTTTCCGGGCGCAACATCGCCACCCGCAACTCGACGTTATGGTCCTCCTTCGTCCTGCGCGCGGAGCGTCACGCCGTGTTTTTCAGCGGTGACACCGGTCTCACGCTGGAGTACGAACGCATCCGCAAGCGCCTCGGCCCGTTTGACCTCGTGATGCTCGAGGTCGGCGCATTTCATCCCGGTTGGGGCGACATGCACCTTGGCCCTGCCAATGCCCTCAAGGCGCTGGAGCTTCTCGGCGGCGGCGCCTTCCTGCCGGTGCACTGGGGAACGTTCAGTCTTGCCATGCACGCCTGGGACGAGCCGCCCGAAACCCTGCTGCGGCTGACAGAAAACACGGACACTGCACTGCTGCTGCCGCGCCTGGGCGAGCCAGTCGAGCCCATGCTTGTGGAGAAAGTCGATCCCTGGTGGCGACAGGTTGACGCGGTCCTGAACAACGACAGGCCCGAAGCAGGCACAGCGGGAATGAATCCGCTTCCCTGGCGGGTGAAAGCCAGTTGATCATGCCGCGCGTCGCAGCGCATCAGTCCACCTTGCAGTCTGTTTCCCCGGGAGGTTGGATGCGTGTTTCCGGCAACCCATCATCCGGTCTTGCCGCATCCTCGTCTGCCAGATCAAGCTCACCCGCGCCATCTTCGCGCCCCAGGCCGCGTTCGTACTCTGCGCCAGTGATGAACAGCGGGCTGGACTCTATTCGCGGAGACCAAGGCTGATGGCCCTTCCTGCCTTCCATCGCCATATGCTTTCCCTCGCATGTCTCGATATTCAGGAGGCGTACAGTTGAGCTGTGATACGCTTGGCCCCGCCTGGATGCGAGCACAACCGGAACCTCGACACTGATCAGCGCTGAGGCTCAGGTTTCAGCGAATCATCCTGCCGCGTTCTTGTGGTCCTGCAGGAAATCCTTGAGGGTTTGCGGCTTGCGCCCGGCGATCCGCTCGTAGTCGGAAGTCGCCACATTGAATGCGCCCGACTCAATGGCGCGCATCGTGCCAATGGAACTGCGCGCCAGGTTCAATGGCACGCCGTAATGGCGTTCCATGAAGGCAGGCCAGTCTTCTGCCGCAACCGCCTCGTAACGCACCTCGCGGCCAAAAACCTCTGTGAACACCCGGGCGACCTCGTCCCCCGTCAGCGCCTGCAGCATGGTTTCAGTGTAAATGCGGTTTTCATGCCCGGTGTTTGCAAGCACCGCGGCAGCTGACACGCCGAGGTCGTTGCGCGCAATGTAGGCACAGGCGGCCGTTCCACTGGCCCTGCGCAGCACCCCCGTCTCCAGGGTCAGCGCAAGATCATTTACAAAGAGATCCGCGTACAGGGCATGACGCAGGATCGTGTATTTGAGTCCGGATC
>DAIDKA010000301.1 GCA_027451085.1 Gammaproteobacteria bacterium | reverse complement strand
GGTTCTTCAGACCCATAGCCGAGGTATACAAGAACATTCCTCGGAGCAGCAGGATCACACACCCGAAATCAGTGCTTGAGCACTTTGACAGATGGGTCACCGAGAACGCGAGGCAGGTCTGCCGTCTGGCGTCCATCAGCGACACCGGAGCGGGACAGGCGATCGTTGAATTAAAGCGGAAGTCCTCCAGACAAACCGACCGGGTTTTCCGGCTCCAGCGGGACAACGGCCTGGATACGATCTACGTACTCAACGGGCAGCAGGTCCTCTTCTACAGCAAGAACATTTCCCAGGTGGACGGCAAGCCCACAGCCACAGCCCCGTTGACCAACATATGGACCGATATCTCCTGGGAGGGAATTGCCGCAGAGGGGGGCGTCAACTTTCCCAAGGGCAAGAAGCCGGAACGGCTACTGCGACGCTGTATTGAACTTGGCAGCGAACCTGGCGACCTCGTTCTGGACAGTTTTCTCGGTTCCGGAACTACCGCGGCCGTCGCTCACAAGCTGGGAAGAAGATTCATTGGAATCGAACTCGGGGAGCAATCCAGAACACATTGTTACGAACGCTTGAAAAGCGTGATCGATGGCGAACAAACCGGGATCTCCAAGTCCGTGAATTGGAAAGGTGGCGGCGGCTTCCGATTCTGCCGGCTGGGCCCGCCTCTGTTCGACGAAAACGGCCGAATCCACGAAGGCATCCGGTTTGAGCACCTGGCCGCTCATGTCTGGTTCACCGAAACCGGCACCGCTCGCTCCACCCGCTCGAAGAAGAACGCCTTCCTGGGCGAACACAGTGGCACTGGTTACTACCTGCTGTTCAACGGCATTCTGGGCGATGACAGTCGATCGGGCGGCAATGTCCTCACCCGTGGCCTGCTCCGCTCACTACCTACATTCAACGGACCCAGGGTTATCTACGGCGAGGCCTGCGCCCTGAACGAGGATCAGTTGCGGGAACTGAACATCGTCTTCCGCCAGACCCCGTACGACATCAAGGCCCGCTGATGGCTCTGACCCCTAAAGACTACCAGCGCCGGGCCCTGCTAAGGCTTGAACAATATTTTCAAGCCGCGCGATTGTATGGTCCGGCCGAAGCCTTCGCAACCAGCGTGGACGAGAGGCTGAGTACCGACTACAAACCCATGCCCGACCTGCCGGCCGTGCCCTACGTCTGCCTGCGCATCCCCACCGGTGGCGGCAAAACGGTCATGGGGGCTCACATCATCCAGTCGGCAGGTCGCGCCTACCTGGAACGGGAGTTCCCGCTGGTGCTGTGGATGGTCCCGACCACCCAGATCAAGAGCCAGACGCTGGACGCCTTCCGTGATCCACGTCACCCGTATCGGCGGGAACTGGACGATGCCTTCGCCGGCAGGGTCTCGGTGTTCGACATCGCCGACTTCGCGCAAATCCGCCCCGCGGACCTGGCCACGAAGGTCTGTATCGTGATTGCCACCGTCGCCGCATTGCGCGTGGAGAACCAGGATGGGCGCAAGGTCTACGAGCACCACGAGGACCTGGAGGCCCACTTCACCGGCAGTGCCCGACACCTGGGCTACCTGGACATGGACGATTCCGGTCACGTCGTGGCCTCGTTCGCCAACGTGCTGAAACTTCATGGCCCACTGGTGATCATGGACGAGGCGCACAACGCCACGACGCCATTGTCCTACCAGGTCTACAAGCGCCTCGGCCCACGCGCCGTGGTGGAACTTACCGCCACGCCGGACCTCGCAAGCTCCAATGTACTGGTCAGCGTTTCCGCTTTCGAGCTGAAAACCGAAGACATGATCAAGTTCCCGGTGGTGCTGACGGAGCACATCGGGCAGTGGCAGGCCGCAGTAAGTGCCGCAGTGGCCCGGCGCAAGACCCTGGCAAAGGCGGCATTGGCAGAAACGGACTACATCCGCCCCATCCTGCTGATCCAGGCCGAGAGTGCCCGTGGCACGGCCACAGTCGAGGAAGTAAAGCGACACCTGATCGAAGCCGACGGGGTTGACGCAAAGAGCATTGCGATCGCCACCGGCAGCCAGCGCGACATCGACGGCGTCGACCTGTTCTCGAAGGACTGCGCCATCGAGATCATCATCACCAAGCAGGCGCTGAAGGAGGGCTGGGACTGCTCCTTCGCCTACGTGTTCTGCTCGGTGGCACAAGTCAAGAGCGACAAGGACATCCAGCAGTTGCTGGGTCGCGTGCTGCGCATGCCCTACGCCACGCAACGCCGGCAGGAGGCAATGAATAAAGCCTATGCACACGTCATCACCGGACACTTTGGCAGTGCCGCAGGCGAACTGACCCAGTCACTCGTCGATATCGGCTTCAATCCGATGGAAGCAGCCGTTGCGATCCGCCAAGGTCAGGCCTTGGAGCTACCGTTACCAGATGGCGAAGAGCGGCAACCGCAACTCCCCACCACCCGCGTCGAGGTTCGCAAGGCGCCTGACCTGTCCAATGCACCGGCGCACGACGCCGAGCACGTGGTGTTCATACCCGATTCAGCCGGCAGCGGCGGGGTCTTGGAAATCAGCGGCGAAATCGACCCTGTGACCGTCGAAGCCATCGTCGCCACTGCACCCCCGAAGCAGAGAGACGAGCTCAGGGCTCAGATAGAGCGTCACCAGAATCTGATCGCTGCGGCCAGAGCGCCCAGCGAACGCAGAGCAGAATTCCGGGTGCCATGCTTGTGCCTGCGCGAGCAGGGAGAGCTGGAACTGGTCGACAGCGGCATGCTGGCCGCCGACTTCAGGTGGGACCTGCTGACCTACCCGCCGGACTTTTCGAGTCTGCGGTTGGCCGAAGACAGCATGACCTTTGAGCTCAATCTCTACGATCGAGTCGTGAGCTTCCAACAGGTCAAGGACGACGTAACCACCCTCCTTCCGGGTTTCGCCCAGGACCGTAGCGAAGCAGATCTGGTCGGCTGGCTGGATCGTGAAGTCCGCGAAGCTTCGGTCAAGCAACCGGTGCTGCGCGAATGGCTGCGGCGCGCAGTGCATGAACTGGTCCATGAACGTGGCTTCTCCCTGGCGCAGCTGCTCAGGGGTCAGTTCATCCTGCGCCGCAAATTCCAGGAGCAGTTGCTGCTCGCCAAGGAGACGGCTTATCAGCAAGGATTCCAGCAGGCACTGTTCGGAGGCTCGCTGGAACTGGTCAGCAGTGATGGCCCGGGCCACAGCTTTACCTACCCGGCGGACATGACCCGATACCCGGCACGCTGGTACTACCAAGGCGCCTATCGCTTCCGCAAGCACTATTACCCGAAACCCGGCCATCTGGCCTGGAGAACCCAGGCAGGCAAGATCGGCGAGGAATTCGAGTGCGCGCAGCAGATCGACCTGCTGGATGAGGTCGAATTCTGGGTGCGCAATCTCGTTCATCCGGACCAGTTCTGGATGCCCACCGCCAAGCAACGCACCTACCCGGATTTCGTCGCCAAGCTCAAGGACGGCCGCCTGTTCATCATCGAGTACAAGGGCAGCGACCGCTTCAGCAACGATCAGGAAAAAGAAAAGCGCCAGGTCGGCAAGCTATGGGCGGATCACAGCAGCGGCAGAGGGCTGTACCTGATGGCCCAGAAGCAGGACGACAAAGGCCGCAATCTGCGGGAGCAGCTGCTGGCGGTCATCAATGGCAAGTGAGGCTGAAAAGCCCTGACGGACAGCATTGCCAGCCCAGCTGAAGCCGGACTTTCTTGTTTTGGCCGGCTACTTGGGCAGCGACTGTTCCAGCACCTGCCGGATGTAGCGCTGGTAAGGGATGCCGTGGCGCTTCGCTACTCCCTTTACAGCGTTCAGAAGATCTTCCGGCAAGCGCATGTTGATGCGAGCTTCCTTACGCCTCAATTCAAAGCGAACAGGTTTCAGTTCTGAAAGGTCGTATTCCGAAAGATCGCTGTTCGCAACGAACTCCTCGGCTTCCTCGTCAGTTTTCAGAACCGGGAGTTTCTTCAATGGCCTGGCGGTTTCGTTCATGACGGACAGCCTCCGTGACGTGCATGCACCGAGCACTGACAGGCCGGATTAGACGCCGCTCGTCTATGTTACGGATGGTAAACACGACAAACAGGCGCCTCCCCGTTCCTGCCTGACCGATACTGATGTAACGAATCTCAGTATTGGAATGGACAACGTCTTCGAACGTGTAGACGCTCGGTCCAAGGAGCAGAGACTCGATCTCTTCGATACTCAGGCCGTGCTTCTGGCACTTCTCACCGTTGCCGTCGTCCCAGTCGAACCCATCAAATGGCGCTGACAGTGGCATGATACCATATGTATGTACAAACGCACATACATCCATTCCAGGATATGCCGCACCAAGGTACGCACCGGGAGCCGGGACCGGCAGCCGCTATATCTGCTGTAAATACTTAATTATTCGAGCGCGCCACGCCAACGGGGCCGCGCGCTCCGCCTAGGGCCTGGGCGATCAGCCCGTCAGGCGCGCAAGGGCTTCCTGGTACTTCTGTGAGGTCTTCTGCAGGATGTCCGCCGGCAGCGGTGGCGCCGGCGCCTTCTTGTTCCAGTCCAGGGTCTCCAGGTAATCGCGCACGAACTGCTTGTCGAAGCTCGGCGGGCTGATGCCCTCGCGGTAGCTGTCGATGGGCCAGAAGCGCGAGGAATCCGGCGTCAGGACCTCGTCCATGAGCGTCAGGGTGCCCTCGTCATCCAGGCCGAACTCGAACTTGGTGTCCGCGATGATGATGCCGCGCGCCAGGGCGTGTGCCGCGGCGAAGTTGTAGAGCGCGATGGAAACGTCGCGCACGCGGCCAGCGGTTTCAGCGCCGATCAGGTGGGTGACGTCCCCGAAGGTGATGTTTTCGTCGTGCTGGCCGGCGGGAGCCTTGCTGGCCGGCGTGAAGATCGGCTGCGGCAGCTTCGCGGCCTGTTTCAGGCCGGCAGGCAGGGGCACGCCGCAGATGGCGCCTGTGCGCTGGTAGTCCTTCCAGCCCGAGCCGATGACATAGCCGCGTACCACGGCCTCCAGGGGCAGCGGCTTGAGCTTCCTGACGATGACGGCGCGGCCTTCCAGCTGCGCGCGCTCCGCCGGTGACAGCGGCAATTCGTCCAGGGAACGGCCCGTCAGGTGATTGGGCACGATATGTCCGGTGCGGGCCAGCCAGAAATCGGACATCGAGGTCAGCACCCGGCCTTTCTCTGGAATCGGGTCCGGCAGGATGACATCAAACGCCGACAACCGGTCAGTGGTGACGATCAGCATCGACCGGGCATCAACCGCATAGCTGTCGCGGACTTTACCGGCGTGCAGAAGCTGCAGGCTCTGCAGCGAGGTGCGGAAAACAGTGCCTGATGTTGCCATGCCCTAATATATCAGCATGGCATCGTGGACCGGCAAAGTGGTGGGCGGCCTTCTGGGGCTGTTCGCGGGCGGCCCCGTGGGGGCGGCGATAGGACTGCTACTGGGGCACCAGTACGACGCGGGATCGGCGGATTCGCCCGCCGGCCCGCGGCTGTCCGCAGCGCAGATCGGTGAGCGGTTCTTCCGCTCCACCTTCCAGGTCATGGGTCACGTAGCCAAGTCCGACGGCCGGGTGTCGGAGCAGGAGATACAGGCGGCCCGCCAGGTCATGGGAGAGCTGCGCCTGTCGCCGGACCAGATACGCGTGGCGATCGCCTGTTTCAGCGAAGGCAAGGGGCCGCAGTTCAACCTGGGAGCCGTGCTCGATGATCTGCGCCAGGCCTGCTTCGGGCACCCGCAGCTGATGCGGGTATTTCTGGAAATCCAGCTGCGCGCCGCGCTGGCCGGCAACGACCTGCAGGGCTCGGCCCGCCAGCTGCTGCAGCGGGTGGCGGAGCGTCTGGGGGTATCCGGCCTGGAGCTGGCGCACATGGAAGAGGTGCTGCGCATCCGCACCGGCAGCTTCCGTTCCGGGCGCACCGGTTCCAGTGCCGGCGGCGCTGACCCACGCGCCGATGACGGCCGCACGCTGGTGTCTGCCTACCGGGTGCTGGAGGTCGAGGTCACCGCCAGCAACGAGGAAGTCTCCAAGGCTTACCGCCGGCAGCTGTCGCGCCATCACCCGGACAAACTCAAGGCCAACGGCCTGCCGGAGTCGATGATCGAGCACGCCAAGCAGCGCACGCAGCAGATCATCGAGGCCTGGGAACTGATCAAGGAAAAGCGCGGGATCTGACTGGTAGAATCCCCGCATGAAGCAGCCCAACTGGATCGCACCCTCCATCCTGTCCGCCGACTTTGCGCGCCTGGGCGCGGAAGTCGATGCAGTGCTCGCCGCCGGCGCGGACATCATCCATTTCGACGTCATGGACAACCACTACGTACCCAACCTGACCGTGGGGCCGGTGGTGTGCGCGGCCCTGCACAAGCACGACCCCAAGGCGGTGATCGACGTCCATCTCATGGTGCAACCGGTCGATCGCATCGTCGAGGACTTCGCGCAAGCCGGAGCGACGTATATTTCATTCCATCCCGAGGCCACCCTGCACGTGGATCGCACCATCGAGTTGATCCGCAGCGCGGGCTGCCGCCCCGGCTTGGTGCTCAACCCCGCAACGCCGCTGGAATACCTGGATTACACCTTGGAAAAGCTGGACCTGGTGCTGATCATGTCCGTCAATCCGGGATTCGGCGGGCAGAAGTTCATTCCGCTGGCGCTGGAGAAGCTGCGGCACGTGCGCGCCCGCATCGACGCGCAAAGCCGCCCCATCCGCCTGGAAGTCGATGGCGGCATCAAGGTGGACAACATCGGTGCCGCATCGGCCGCGGGCGCGGATACCTTCGTCGCGGGGTCTGCGATTTTCGGCAGCCCGGACTACGCAGCCACCATCAAGGCCATGCACGAGCAGCTGGCGCGCTGAGCGGCCGAAAGGCTGCGGTGGTCCTGGTCAGGTCGTGGACGGGGCTGCGGGCGGAGCGCCTTCGGACGGCTCGTCACCGTAGAATTTGACGCCCGGCGTGATCTTGTCGCGCCCCTGGGCTACGCGGTAGCGGTTGCTGTCACGCAATGAGTAGACACAACCGCAGTACTCCTGCTGGTAGAAACGTTCGCGCTTGCTGATCTCGATCATGCGCTGGCTGCCGCCGCCCTTGCGCCAGTTGTAGTCCCAGTACGCGAGGTTCTCGTACGGCGCGACGGCGCGGTGGCCGCAATCGTTGATCTGCGCCATGTTCTTCCAGCGCGAGATTCCCAGCGAGCTGGTCATGACACTGAAGCCGTGCTCGTGCGCGTACAGCGCGGTGCGCTCGAAACGCATATCGAAGCACATGGTGCAGCGGATGCCCTTCTCGGGCTCGTGCTCCATGCCCTTGGCGCGCGCGAACCAGTTTTCGGTGTCGTAATCCGCATCGACGAAGGGCACGCCGTGGGTTTCCGCAAAGCGGATGTTCTCCTCCTTGCGCAGCAGGTACTCCTTCTCGGGATGGATGTTCGGGTTGTAGAAAAAGATCGTGTAGTCGATGCCCGACTCCACGAAGGCCTCCATGAGCTCACCGGAGCAGGGGGCGCAGCAGGAGTGCAGCAGCAGCTTGTCAGCGCCTCCGGGCAGGGTCAGTTTCTCGCGCATCGGCGGATTATCGTCGCTGCCGCGTTTTCAAGCAAAACCGGGTGAAATCGCTATGCTCCGCTCTGGCATATGTCACCGCAGGAGCTCTGCATGGAAGCGCGACGTACCACCCTGACCCGGCTCTTGACGCTGCCGTTCACCGCCGCTGCCGCCCTGGGCGCCACGGCCGCGGCGGCTGCAGCCACCACCCGGCCCGCCGCTGAGGCCCGTGACCGCATGCGCTTTGCCGCCGACCGCGCCGAAGTGGAGGACCTGCACGCCCGGTACCTGTTCGCCCTCGACTGGCAGGACGCCGACGCCTACGCAGCCACCTTTACCGAAGACGGCGTGCTCGACTGGGCCAGCGGAGTCGTCACGGGCCGTGCGGCCATCCGCGCCCTGGTGCACGACATGAAGGCCGCCGTGGACAAGCAGGCGGCGGCCGCTGCGCCACTACGGCCGGCGCGTCGCCGGCACTTCGTCACCAACACGGTGCTGTCAGTGCAGGGCGATCACGCCAGGAGCGTCGCCTACTGGTTCGAGTACTACGACGACAACCCGGACCGGCATGCTACAAGCCCCAACTACGGGCATTACGAGGACGAACTGCGGCGCGTCGATGGCCGCTGGCTGTTCTCGCGTCGCAAGATCTACAACGAGGTCATGGCCAGCCGTGCGGCCGGCGCCGTAAATCCCGTGCGAAACCTTTGATTTTGCACGTGGACGGAGCGACCCCCCGTCACCACCGCCACTGCAGCACCACCGCGCAGGTGATCAGCAGCGCCATCAGCTGGTGGAACACCACCATCACACCGGGGGATTTGGGCTTCAGGTTCACGGCGTGGAACAGGAAGAAGCCAACCGCCGCCTGCAGCAGTGCCAGACCGAAGGCCACCGGATAGGCCGCGCTCAGCCAGCCCAGGGTTGCGACAGTCACCAGCGCCGCGAGGCCATGCACCACGAAAATCCACTGCGACGCCCGGCGTGGATGCAGGAATTCCTCGATCGGTTTGCCGAAGCCGCGCTGGCCCGTGACCATGCCGCCCATGAAGATCGCAAGCAGCAGGGGATGCAGCGGGATTGCGGCCGTGAGATAGGCCCCCAGGTGCACCTCGGGGAGGTTCTGCAGCAGCAGGTAGGTGAGGAACACCAGGTAGGCCAGCAGGCCGTGCATGCCGTGCACGAAGGCCGGCGCGCGGCCGGCAAGCACGTATAGCGTGCCCATCCCGAACAGGGCCGTGAGCACGATCAGACCCAATCCCAGGAAGGTCATGTGCGCCGGGTCCAGGATGACCAGGGCAAGAGCGGTCAGGCCCACCGCCGTGGCCAGCACGCGGTGCGCCGCCTCGGGGTCGCCCCGCAGCATCAGCACGACGATATTGCGCGTATACGGCCAGCGGGTGCCCAGCGACAGCCCGTAGCCGAAGCCTTCGACAATGCTGCCCAGCAGGATCAGCGCGGCTGCAAAAATCACCTCCGCAATGGTCAGCCCCGCAACGCAGGCCTGCCGGGCCGGCAGCGGGCTGGTCAGCCCGCGCCACAGTCCCAGACCGATGGCCAGTGCCACCATGCCGCCGATCAGCACCCCGATGACGCGCACAGTGAGCGTCATCTGCCCCTCGACAGCATGAGGCAGATCAGCGGCTGGCGGAAAATCCGTCTTTTTCATAGTTCAGAACCAACTGTCGAAACAAGCACAGCCTGACCGCAAACGGGCAGGATTTGCTGCAGTCACTCCCCGGCGATGGTCAGATCGTCGATCAGCACCGAGCCGGTGAACAGACCACCGCGATGATCGACGTCGCCACCCACCGCGACAATGCGCCGGAACATGTCCTTGAGGTTCCCCGCCACCGTGATTTCATGCACCGGATAAGCGATGGCGCCATTTTCCACCCAGAAGCCGCTGGCACCGCGCGAGTAGTCACCCGTCACGCCGTTGACGCCCTGACCCATCAGCTCGGTCACCAGCAGGCCCGTGCCCATCTGCTTCAGCAGCTCTGGCTGCGAAGGCGCTCCGGCGGTGGAGCGCACGAACAGGTTGTGCACGCCGTCGGCGTTGCCGGTGGTGCGAAGACCCAGCCGCCGGGCTGAATAGCTGTCCAGCACATAGCCCTGCGCCACCCCGTCGATCACCAGATGCCGGTCGCGCGTGGCGACACCCTCGGCATCAAACGGGCTGCTGGCCATGCCTTTGAGGATGTGCGGCTTCTCCTCGAGCTGCAGGAACGACGGGAACACCGGCGAGCCTGCAACGTCGAGCAGGAACGAGGACTTGCGGTACTGGCTCGCGCCGCGGATCGCGCCGATGTAGCTGCGGAACAGGCTGCGCGCCATGTCCGGCGAGTACAGGACCGGCGCCCGGCGCGTGGCGAGCTTGCGCGCACCCAGCCGGGCGACGGCGTTCTGCCCGGCGCGGCGGCCGATGGCGGCGGCGGCCTCCAGCTCACCTGGGTCGCGGGCGCTGGAATACCAGTAATCACGCTGCATGTCTTCGCCCTGCTGGGCGAGCAGCACGCAGCTGACCGAGTGCGAACTGCTGGCATAGCCCTGCAGGAACCCGAGCGAGTTGCCATGCACGCGCACGCCGCAGTGGTTGCCGACCGATGCGCCCTCGGAATTGTTGAGCCGCCGGTCCACCGCCAGGCCCGCCGCCTCGCACTCACGCGCGAGCTCCACCGCCTGGTCCGGCTCCAGGTCCCAGCGGTGATACAGGTCGAGATCCGGCACTTCGTGCGCCAGGTCCCGTGGATCAGCCAGACCCGCGTATTCGTCTTCGGCCGTGTACCGGGCGATGGCACAGGCCTTCGCCACGGTGGCATGCAGCGCCTCGGCGCTGAAATCCGCGGTGCTCGCCGAACCCTTGGCCTTGCCGAAATACACCGTTACGCCCATGCCGCGGTCGCGCTGGTATTCCACGGTGTCGACCTCACCCAGGCGCACCGCGGTGGTGAACCCGCGCTGCAGGCTGACGGCAGCTTCTGCCTGGGAGGCTCCAGCGCGCCGGGCCTCGGCCAGGACCTGCTCGACAATGTGCTTCAGTTCCGGAATACGGGTTGCGTCGACTTCCTGCTGCATATGTCCTGCCGCTGACCTGCGGGGTCTGATGGTGCAGAATTGTAGCGTATGAAACGACCATCCCCACCCGAACCTGAACTGCCCGAAGAAGGCCCGAGCAAGGGCCAGCGCAAACGTGAGGCGCACGCGGCGCAGGACCTCGGCGAACAGCTCGTCGGCCTGCCCGACGCGGAACTCAAGGCCCTGCAGCTGCCGGAGACGCTGTACGACGCCATTGTCGACGCCCGCAGCATCACCAGCCACGGCGGCGGCCTGCGCCAGCGCCAGTACATCGGCAAGCTCATGCGCAAGATCGACCTCGGGCCCATCCACGAGGCACTGGCCGCCCGCACCGCCAACGCCTCCCGCGAAGTGCAGAATTTCCACCGCGTGGAAGCCTGGCGCACCAGGCTGATCGAGCAGGGCCCGGAGGCGCTGGCCGAACTCAGGCACACCCTGCCGGACCTGGACACAGCCGGACTCGAACCCAAGGTGAAGGCCGCCCAGGCCGAGAGGACCCGAGGCACTCCAGGCACGGCTTCACGGGAGCTGTTCCGCGCCCTGCGCGAGCTGCTGGCTTAGTTCGTGGGTTCGGGGGACGCCCCCGAACCCGAACGGCCTGTAAAACCGTATTGCGGCGTCTTTACGCTACAATGCGCCGCTCCCGGCCGCAAAAGCGGCCGTTTCATGCTTTTGGCGCAAAAGATCTCGAAGGAGCAGCAGTGGCAGCGTTGGTCGGCATCATCATGGGTTCCACCTCGGACTGGGAAACGATGCGGCCGGCCGCGGAAACTCTCGAAAAAATGGGGGTGCCGCACGAAGTGCGCGTGGTCTCGGCACACCGTACCCCCGACCTGCTGTTCGAGTACGCCGCCACGGCCCGCGACCGCGGCATCCAGGTGATCATCGCCGGGGCCGGCGGCGCCGCGCACCTGCCGGGCATGACAGCGTCCAAGACCTCGATTCCGGTGCTGGGCGTGCCGGTGCAGTCCAAGGCCCTGAACGGCATGGACTCGCTGCTGTCGATTGTGCAGATGCCGGCGGGCGTGCCGGTGGCCACCTTCGCCATCGGTGTCGCCGGCGCCACCAACGCCGCCCTCATGGCCACTGCCATCCTGGCCGCGCACCACCCGGAATTCCTGTCCGCCCTGGAGGCCTTCCGCAGGCAGCAGACACAGAAAGTCCTCGCCAACCCCGATCCGCGCGCCTCATGACCATCGGTATCGTCGGCGCCGGGCAGCTCGGGCGCATGATGGCGCTGGCAGGCTACCCGCTGGGCCTCGACTTCCTGTTCCTCGACCCGGCAGCCGGCAGTCCGGCGGGCCAGGTAGCCCCGCAGCTGCAACAGGCGTTCACCGACCCGCAGGCCCTGCAGCAGCTTGCCGCCGCCTCCCAGGTGCTTACCATCGACTGGGAGAACGTCTCCGTCCCGGCGCTCAAGGCGCTGGCCAAGGGCAAGGGCAAGGGCCGCGGCACGCGCATCTGTCCGCCGGTGACGGCCATCGCCGCGGCGCAGGATCGCGTCAGCGAAAAGAAACTCTTCGACAAACTCGACATCCCCACCACCCGCTGGCGGGCCGTGGATTCGCTCAAGGACCTGCAGCGCGCGGCACACGCCATCGGCCTGCCCGGCGTGCTCAAGACGCGCCGCATGGGCTACGACGGCAAGGGCCAGTTCGTGCTGCGCGGTCCCGATGACATCCAGCGTGCCTGGGATGCGCTGGGTGCGGTGCCGCTGCTGTACGAGGAAATGGTGCCCTTCGACTTCGAGGTCTCGGTGATCGGAGTGCGCAGCACCCGGGGCGAGACCGCGGTGTATCCGCTGAACCGCAACTTCCACCACGACGGCATCCTGCGCCTGACGCGCGCACCGCACGGCGCACCCACCCTGCAGCGCCTGGCAGGTCGCTACATCGACCGGGCGCTGGGCGCCTTGCGCTACACCGGCGTGCTCACCATCGAGTTCTTCGTGCGCCACGGCCGCCTGATCGCCAACGAGATGGCCCCGCGGGTGCACAACTCGGGCCACTGGACCATCGAAGGCGCGCAGACTTCGCAGTTCGAGAACCACCTGCGCGCCATCCTCGGCTTGCCGCTGGGCGCAACGCATGCCCGGGGGCACAGCGCGATGATCAACCTGATCGGCACCATGCCGGAGCAAAGCCGCGTACTGGCCCATCCGGACCTGCACCTGCACGACTACGGCAAGGAACCGCGGCCGGGCCGTAAGCTCGGGCATGTGACCCTGGTCGAGTCGACCGCCCTGCGGTGTGAGCGCAGGTCACGCACACTGATGGCCGAACTGGTCCCTGGCACCCCCATCCCCTAACATCGCACCGGCCCCAAGCCACGGAACGCCTGTATGTATCTGGAACTGTTCAAGCTCAGGGAACTGCCCTTCCGGCTCAGCCCGGACCCCCAGTTCCTGTACATGAGCAAACAGCACGCCCGCGCCAAGGCGTTCATGGAATCCACGATCTGGCTGACCGATGGCTTCGTGATCATCACCGGTGAGATCGGCGCCGGCAAGACCACCCTGATTGAGTCCTTCCTGAAGGAAGTCTCGCGCGACGTCGTGGTGGCACAGATCAACCAGACACAGGTCACGGTGATCGACTTCCTGCAAAGCGTGCTGTCGCAGTTCGGCTTCTCGCCTTTCAAGATGAAGAAGGCGGAGCTGATCGCCACGCTGAACAACTTCCTGGTGGAGCAGTACGCCGCCGGCCGCAAGGTGCTGCTCATCGTCGACGAGGCCCAGAACCGGTCGATGAAGGTGCTGGAGGAAATCCGCATGCTCTCCGGGGTGGAAACCACCAAGGAGAAGGTGCTGCGCATCATCCTTGCCGGCCAGCCGGAGCTCAACGAAAAGCTGGATGCCCCGGAACTGGTGCAGCTGGCGCAGCGCGTGCGCCTGCGTTTCCACCTGGGGACACTGCCGCCTTTGGAAATGCGCGCCTACATCCAGCACCGCCTGGACGTCGCCGGGGCCGATGGCCGCCCGATCTTCGCCGAGGATACCTTCCCGGAAATCTTCCGCTACAGCGGCGGCGTGCCACGCCTGATCAACACGCTGTGCGACACGGCCATGCTCGCCGCCTTCGGCGCCGACCGCGACCACGTCGTGCTGCAGGACATCGAGACGTCCATCCAGGAATTGGGCTGGGTGGAGTTCAGCGCCCGCCCCCGGCAGCCTGGCTACCGCGGGGACCACCGGCTTCCCCCCCGCGGCGGGCGCCACTCAATGCATGCGTTCGACGAGCAAGCCCACGACCCCGGCTCCACCACCGGGGAGATGGAGGTGGAGGTTGTCGGCCGGCTCGTCGTCGCCACCGAGGGCAGGACCGTGGAGGAACTGGCCCTGCGTCCGGGCCGGGTGATCATCGGCCGCACGCCGGAAAACGACCTGCAGATCGACAGCCGCTTCGTCAGCCGCCATCACTGCCAGGTCACCACAACCCAGCACGGCTGCACAATCGAGGACCTCAACAGCACCAACGGCATCTACGTCCAGGGCCGGCGCGTGCGGCGCCACAATCTAAATGACGGCGACGTCGTCGTCATGGGCAAGCACGAACTGACGTACGTGGATGAGCGCCTGGCCCGGGCGCGCGCCAATGCCACCGGTGAACACACCGGGGTCTTTGCCCTCGACCCGGCGCACAGTGGCGACCCGGAAAAGACCCACGTCCAGACCCAGCACGACTCTGCTGAAACAGAATAACCAGAGCGTCCCTCGCCCCCGGAAACGGACTTTTGCAGGACGCTCGACGGGTCTAGTTGCCAGTACCGCCGACAGTAAGCCCGTCGACCCGGATCGTCGGCTGACCCACCCCCACCGGCACGCTCTGCCCTTCCTTGCCACAGGTCCCCACGCCCTCGTCGAGCTTGAGGTCATTGCCCACCATGCTGACGCGCGTCAGCACATCCGGGCCGTTGCCGACCAGCGTCGCGCCCTTCACCGGCGCACCCAGCCTGCCGTTTTCGATCAGGTAGGCCTCGCTGGCCGAGAACACGAACTTGCCCGAGGTGATGTCCACCTGGCCGCCGCCAAAGTTCACCGCGTACAGTCCGCGCTGCACCGAAGCAATGATCTCCTGCGGGTCATGCCTGCCGGGGCGCATGTAGGTGTTCGTCATGCGCGGCAGCGTCATGTGCGCAAAGGACTCGCGCCGGCCATTGCCCGTGGAGGCAACGCCCATCAGCCGCGCGTTGAGCTTGTCCTGCATGTAGCCGCGCAGGATGCCGTTCTCGATCAGCGTGGTGCAGCCGGTGGGCGTGCCCTCGTCGTCGATGTTGAGCGAACCACGGCGGCGCGACAGGGTGCCGTCGTCCACCACGGTGCAATCCTCGCTCGCCACCCGCTGGCCGATCTTGCCTGCAAAGGCGGAAGTGCCTTTGCGGTTGAAATCGCCCTCCAGACCATGGCCGATGGCCTCGTGCAGCAGGATGCCGGGCCAGCCCGGGCCCAGCACCACGGTCATCGGACCTGCGGGCGCGGCCACCGATTCCAGGTTCACCAGCGCCTGGCGCACGGCCTCGCCGCCCAACGCCAGAGGTCGGTCGCCCTCGACCAGCTCCTTGAGCGTGAAACGCCCGCCGCAGCCGGAATAACCCGTCTCGCGCCGGCCGTTCTGCTCCACGATCACCGATACGTTGAACCGCACCAGCGGCCGCACATCGGCCGACAGCGTGCCTTCGCTGTTGGCGACCAGGATGACTTCGTGCACGGCGCTCACCGAGGCCATGACCTGCGCCACGCGTGGATCGAGCTTGCGCGTTTCGCGGTCCACCCGCATCAGCCAGGCCACTTTTTCGGCCTCGCTTAAACTCACGGCAGGATCATCGGGCAGGTACAACTGGTGGCCGGCGCGTGACTGCCAGGCCGCGACCGGGCGGTGCGAGCCATGCGCGGCGATGGCGCGCGCCGCGCGCGAGGCATCCTCCAGCGCCGGCAGCACGATCTCATCCGAATAGGCGAAGCCGGTCTTCTCCCCGGCCAGCGCCCGCACACCCACACCCTGCTCGATGGAGGCGGCGCCTTCCTTCACCATGCCATCCTCCAGCGCCCAGGACTCCTCGTGCGAGAGCTGGAAGTACAGGTCGGCGAAGTCGACGGAATGGGACATTACGTGCCCGAACACACGCGACAGCTGAACTTCATCCAGGCCGCCGGGGGCAAGGATGCTGTCGCGGGCGATATCCAGGGCGTTGCGGTTGGGTGTCGTTGTCATGAGGTAAGTCTAAAGCACCCGGTGCCGCAGCGCCGGGAAGCTCTCGCGGACCCGGCCCAAGGCGGCGAGGTCTATCTCCGCTGTCACGATCCCCACCCCCGTGGGCCGGCGCGCCAGCACCCGGCCCCAGAAATCCACCACCAGGCTGTCGCCGTAGGTCTCACGCCCGTTTGCATGCCGGCCCCACTGCGCTGCGGCCACCACGTAGCACTGGTTTTCCACCGCCCGCGCCCGCAGCAGCACCTCCCAGTGCGCCTCGCCGGTGGGCACGGTGAAGGCCGCGGGCATCAGCAGCACCTGGGCACCGCGCGCCACGAGCTCCCGGTACAGTTCCGGAAAGCGCATGTCGTAGCACACGGACAGGCCCAACCGGCCCATCGGGGTCTCGACCACCACCGGTTCCCCGCCCGGCGCCATGTTGGCCGACTCGCGGTAGACCTCGTTGCGTTCCGGCAGATCGACGTCGAACAGGTGGATCTTGTCGTAGCGCGCCCGCTGCCGGCCCTCGGCGTCAAACACAAGCGAAGCGGCTGCCACCTTCGCAAGGTCGGGCCGCTTCAAGGGCATCGTGCCGGCCACGATCCACAGGTTCAGGCAACTGGCCCATCGCGCCAGGGCATCCTGGATGGGACCGCTGCCTGGTTCCTCGCCCACCGCCAGCTTGTCGGCGTCCTTCAGGCCCATGAAGGCGAAGTTTTCCGGCAGCAGTGCAAGCGCAGCGCCTGCATCGGCCGCCTGCCGCAGCAACTGACCGGCCATGGCGAGGTTCGCCGCAACATCCGGGCCGGAGGTCATCTGCAACGCCGCAACCCTGGTCATACAAGCACCACATCGAACTGGTCGACGCCGTACAGCGATTCCGCGCGCACCCGGATCGGCCGGCTCACCTGCTGCTCCAGTTCCGCGATGCTGGTGGATTCATTCTCCAGCAGATGGTCGACCACCGTCTGGCTGGCCAGCACCAGCAGCTCCCGGCTGCCGAACTGGCGGCCCTGGCGCACGAGCTCACGGAAGATTTCGTGCGCCACGGTCTCCAGTGTCTTCACAAAGCCCCGGCCTTCGCAGGTGGGGCACGGCGAACACAGCTGGTGCTCCAGGCTGTCGCGCGTGCGCTTGCGCGTCATCTCCACCAGCCCCAGAGGCGACAGGCTGGCGATGTGCGTCTGCGCCCGGTCCGCAGCCAGCGCGGTTTCCAGCGCCTGCACCACCTGGCGCCGGTGCGAAGCATCCGTCATATCGATGAAATCGATGATGATGATGCCACCCAGGTTGCGCAGCCGCAGCTGGTGCGCGATGGCAACGGCAGCTTCGAGATTGGTGCGGAAGATGGTCTCTTCAAGGTTCCTGTGCCCGACATAGGCGCCGGTGTTTACGTCTATCGTCGTCATCGATTCGGTCTGGTCGATGATCAGGTGACCGCCGGACTTGAGCGCCACCTTGCGCTCCAGGGCGCGTTCCAGTTCCTCCTCCACGCTGTGCAGGTCGAACAGCGGCCGCGGCCCCGTGTACAGCTCGATCGACACCGGACTGCCGGGCAGGAAGGTCTGCGCGAACTCCCGCATTGATGCATGCACCACGGGTGAATCCACCAGCACGCGGCTCACCGTCGTCCCCAGTTCGTCACGCAGGACACGCAGCGGCAACGGCAGGTCCTCATGCACGCTGCTGCCGGCGGGCAGGTTGGCCGCCTTCTCGCGCACGTGGCGCCAGAGTTTTTCCAGGTACGCCACATCCTCGCGCAGCCCGTCGTCGTGCGCGCCCACCGCGGCGGTGCGTACGATGTAGCCGCCCGGGGCCTGTGGCGGCAGCAGGCTTGCCAGCTTGGACTTCAGTCCCAGCCGCACCGGCTCGCCCTCGATGCGCGCGGAGACGCCAATGCCCTCGCCACGCGGCATGTACACCAGGTAGCGCGAGGGCAGCGCCACGAAGGTCGTCAGCCGCGCGCCCTTGGTGCCCATGGGGTCCTTGACCACCTGCACCAGCAGTTCATCACCCTGGGACACCAGGCGCCGGATGTCATCCACCGGCGGCAGTCCGACCACGGTTTCATCCGGGCGCGCCAGCGCGATGTCCGCCACATGCAGGAACGCGGTGCGTTCGAGACCCACGTCGATGAATGCCGCCTGCATTCCGGGCAGCACCCGTGACACCTTGCCTTTGTAGATGTTGCCGACGATGCCCCGCCGCCCGGGACGCTCGATGTGCACTTCCTGCAGCGAGCTGTTCTCAAGCAGGGCGGCCCGCGTTTCGCGTGGACCGACGTTGACCAGCAGCTCAGCGCTCATCCGGCAGGCTCCCGCAGCCAGCACGGCACGTTGGCGGCCGCGAGCAGCCGCGCGGTCTCGAACAGTGGCAATCCCATGACCCCGGAATAGCTGCCCGACAGGGCCTCGATGAACACTGCCCCCAGGCCCTGGATGGCATAGCCGCCGGCCTTGTCGCGCGGCTCGCCGCTGTCCCAGTAACGCGCGCGCTCTTCGATCGTGGTGGGCCGCAGGCGCACCTGGCTCACCGACAGCGCCTGCGCAACACCCGCGCGGGAGGCCAGCGCAACCGCGGTCAGCACCTCATGCGTGCGGCCGGACAACGCCCGCAGCATGCTGTCAGCCTCCTCGCACCCCCTGGGCTTGCCGAATATCGCGCCGTCCAGCACCACCGTCGTGTCGGCGCCCAGCACGGGCAGGCTGCTTGCGGCATCCCAGGCCGCCTGCGCCTTCGCGCGGGCCAGGCGCAGCACATAGTCGCGCGCGGACTCCCCTGCCACGAGGCTCTCGTCCACGTCGGCCGGAGCCACCACGTGCGGCACACCGATCTGGGTCAGCAGTTCACGGCGGCGGGGTGAGGCCGAGGCCAGGCGCAGTACAGGTTCAAGCATCATCGCCCTCGGGCCGAAAGCGGCCTGCGGCCCTTCCGGCACGCGCGCTGAAAAGCGTGGTTTTCATCGCGCTTAGTCTCAATCGCGGTGATAGGGATGTCCACTGATGACGGTGTGGGCGCGATACAGCTGCTCGCCCAGCACCACCCGCACCATGGGATGCGGCAGCGTCAGCTTCGACAGCGACCACTTGAGGTCTGCGCGCGCCAGGACATCCGGTGCGTGACCATCCGGGCCGCCGATCAGGAACGCAAGGTCGCGCCCGTCCTGCATGCGATCCTTGAGCCAGGTGGCGAACTCGCGGGTGGTGAACTGCCGGCCGTGCTCATCCAGGGCGATCACAAAATCCCGTGGTGCAAGCTGCGCAAGGATGCGCTCACCCTCCACTCGCATGGCCTGGGCGGCATCCCGTCCAGCACTGCGCGCCCCGGCCGGGATCCGGATCAGAACGGGCTTGAGCGTGGGCGGTAGACGCTTCGCATAGTCCGCGAACACCTCATCCACCCAGTGCGGCATGCGCTCGCCCACTGCGATCACACGTACACGCATGGCAACCCCATGATCCGCAAGGTGCACAGCCACCGCCCGGTATCCTGCATCCCGGGCCTTGAGCAAGCCCGAGGCCGTTCAGGCCCTGGGCTTGCGGACCGTGCGCACGGGGCGCCGGGCGCCGCCCTTTGACCCGGCAGCGGCCTTCGCCGCCGGCGCTTGCTTGCGCGCAGGGGCCTTCTTCTTCGCAACCGGCTTCTTGTCCGCTGCGGCGGGCTTGCTGGCCGGCTGGTCCCACAGGGCCTCCAGGCCATAGAACTCGCGTACGCGCGGCAACATCACGTGGACGATGACATCGTGGAGGTCCACAAGCGCCCACTCGCCATCGCGTGCGCCCTCAACACCGTAGGGGCGGTGCCCCGCGGCCTTGGCCGCCTGGACGACGCGGTCGGCGATGGACCGTACATGGCGGTCCGAGTTGCCCGACGCGATGATCAGGGTATCGGCGATGTCGGTCAGGCCACGGACGTCCAGGACCTTGATATTGACGGCCTTCATGTCCGCAAGGGCGGCCTGGACCAGGGTCACCACGGCGGACTTGGCGGCGGTGCTGCGGGAGCGGGGGCGGGATGCTGCTGCCAAAGGGTGCGGTCTCCTTGTTGAATGGCGGATATCAGCGTGGCTTTCAGCGCGCTGGGGAAGCATAACACCCGCTGTCCAGGATGATCCTGCGCACCGGGTCCGGTACGAGATAGCGCGGGTCGCGCCCGGCAACGATCAGCTGCCGCAGCTCCGTGGAGGAGATCTCCAGCTGCGTGGGCACATGGACATGGATCTTGCCGGCCGGGGTCTCGTGCAGGTCGCGCACGCTGCCGGTGCCGCGGTCCACCAGCACCTCGCCCAGCGGGCCCAGCGCCGGCGCCTTCCAGCCCGGACGATGCACCACCACGATATGCGTCAGGTCGAACAGCTCGCGCCAGCGGTGCCAGTTGGGCAGCCCCAGGAAGGCATCCATGCCCAGCAGCAGGCACATCGAGCGGCCGGGATTTTCCTGGCGCAGTTCCGTCAGCGTGTCGACCGAGTAGGACAGACCGGTGCGGCGCACTTCGCGGTCATCGACCACGAAGCCGGGCTGGTCCGCCACGGCCGCGCGCACCATCTGCAGGCGCAGCTCGGCGCTGGCGCGGGTCTCCGCCCGGTGCGGAGGGCTGCCACTGGGCAGGAAGCGCACTTCCGACAGCGCCAGCTGCTGCCACAGCTCAAAGGCGGTGCGCAGGTGTCCGTAGTGGATGGGATCAAAAGTGCCGCCAAACAGTCCGATCGGATTCAGCATCATCAGGTCTTCAGTTGAGATTGGTCGCCAGCGGCAAGCCCGGCAGTCCGCATAAATCAGCGGCCAGCAGGGCCAGTTCGTCCCAGGCGTCACCGCGCAACCGCCCCTTGGCCATGCCATCGGCGCGCGCCGCGCGCGCCACCACGGCTGCGAGCGACACCCGCAGCCGGCGCGGCCTCGCGGATGGGCCGTAGCCACCATAGCCGCCGCGGCTCGCGCCACCGCCGCTGTTGGCGGAGGCCACCGCGTGCAGCGCCTTGTTCACAGCCCACAGCACCAGCGGCAGTTCCACGCCTTCCGCACGCAGACCGGCGAGCACGCGCAATGCGCGCGGGCAATCCCCCTGCGAGAGCGCGCGGTCGAGTTCACCGACATCGAAGCGCGCACTGTCAGACGAACTGGCCAGCACCGCCTGCGCATCGATCCTGCCGTCCGGCGCCAGCAGGTTGAGTTTTTCCAGCTCCTGCTGCGCGGCCAGCAGGTTGCCCTCGGTGCGCTCGGCCAGCAGTTCCAGTGCCTCGCGCGTGGGCTGCAACTTAAGCTTGCGGCAGCGCTGCTCCAGCCAGGGAATCAGCTGCGGCGGCGGCAGCGGCCACACGGTCACCACGCCACCCTGAACCTCCACGGCGCGCACCCAATCGCTGTTGGCGACTTCGCGCTCCAGCCGGCCGGTGAGGATCATGATTAGATTGTCGGCACCGCCCGCCTCGACGACGGCCTTCAGCGCCTTGGCGCCCGTGACACCCGGGCGGCCGGTGGGCATCCGCACCTCCACGATTTTGCGTTCGGCGAACAGCGACATCGAGGCCACTGACTCACGCACCGCGTCCCAGTCCCCGCCACGGTCCATGAAATGGACCTCGCGCTCCGTGAAGCCCTGTGCGCGGGCAGCGCGGCGCACCGCATCTGCCGCCTCGCCGGCCAGTAGCGGTTCATCCCCGCTGATCAGGTAGGCGGGCAGCAGCCGTTCGCGCAGCTGCGCTTCGAGCGACTCAGGCTTGATCTTCAAGAGCGGCGGGACAGCAACACGGACATGGCCGCCATGCTACCTTAGAACCCCTATGGCGACGGCCAAAGCACGCAAAAAGACCCGCTCCAGGGCCGGAAGCACCGACCGGACGGCTCCCGGACGCAAGAGCCGTGCCACCCGGGCGGCGGCAAAACCGGTCCCCAGGACCAAGGCCGCCCAGCGCCCGCCTGCCCGCAAGACCGGGAAAGCTCCGGCAAAGGCCCGCGCCGCGCGCAAGCCCGTGAAGGCCACTGCGAAGGCCGGCGTCCTGTACCCGCCCATCAGCCCCTTCAACAGCGGCTATCTGCGGGTCTCGGCCGTCCACGAGATCTATTACGAGGAAAGCGGCAATCCGCGTGGCAAGCCGGCGGTGTTCCTGCACGGCGGTCCCGGCGGCGGCACCGACTCCTCCATGCGGCGCTTTTTCGATCCCAAGGTCTACCGCATCGTACTGCTGGACCAGCGTGGCTGCGGCAGGAGTCGCCCGCACGCCAGCCTTGAGGACAACACCACCTGGCACCTGGTGCAGGACATCGAAAGCCTGCGTGAGCACTTGGGGATCGAGCGCTGGCTGGTGTTCGGCGGCTCCTGGGGCTCCACCCTGGCGCTGGCCTACGCTCAGGCGCACCCCGAGCGCGTCACCGAACTGGTGCTGCGCGGCATCTTCATGCTGCGGCGCTGGGAACTCGATTGGTTCTACCAGAACCCCGGCGGCGCCGCGGCGCTGTACCCGGACCTGTGGGAACACTACGTCGAGCCCATCCCGCCCGCCGAACGCGGAGACATGATCAGCGCCTACTACAAGCGCCTCACCAGCAGCGATCCCAAGGTGGTCGCCAAAGCCGCCCGCGCCTGGTCGATCTGGGAAGGCGCCACCAGCTACCTGAGTTTCAATCCCGACTACGTCGCCAGGTTCCAGCAGGACGACGCCTATGCCGCAGCCTTCGCGCGCATCGAGTGCCACTATTTCATAAATGGCGGTTTCTTCCGCCAGGACGACCAGTTGCTGGCGGACGTCGACCGCATCCGGAACATCCAGGCCGTGATCGTGCAGGGCCGCTACGATGTCGTGTGCCCCATCCGCAGCGCCTGGGACCTGCACCGCGCCTGGCCGGAAGCGGACCTGCGCATCATCCCCGATGCCGGCCACTCCGCGTTTGAAACCGGCACGACGGCGGAGCTGGTCAAGGCCACGGACCAGTTCGGAAAGAACGGGAAGAAACAGGGAAAGTAGGACCCGGCTCAGTCAGGCTACGCCAGCGGCCGCATGGCGGTACAACTACCTGATCAGTTCGATGTTGGCGTGATGTCGGTGGGAGCGCGCCAGCTTCGCATCACAGGTCAGCAATGGTGCATCCAGCACCTCGGCCAGCACGACATATGCTGCATCGAATGCAACCACTGATTCCCGCAATTGCCAGATTCTGCGTAGCAGGCCTCGATGTGCCATGCGCTCGATGAACAGCCCCGCGTAATCATCCAGCGCTTCCTGGGCACGGCTGGCTGCAAGCTCCTTCATCCGCACCATCCGACGCAGAACCTGCGCGACTTCGAGATCGAGCAGGTGCGGGGCGCATAGGCGCACATCCGGATTCAGGGCGCGCGCCTCCACCCGCAGGCCCAGAGAGGTCTGCAGCAGCAGTTCGATGACTGCCGAGGCATCGACGACGATCAACGGCTGTCACGCTCCGCGCGCACCAGATCAGCAGCGGCCACCCGACCGGTATAGGGTTCACGCTGCTTAAGCCGCTCCTGAATCTCCTCCGCAGTGGGGTATTCGACGATCTTGCGCGCCTCCCGGATCAGAAAATCCGACAGCGGCAACCCCGCCAGCGCCGCCCGCGCCTTCAACTGGCGGTGCAGCGCATCCGGGACGTTTCTCAGCTGGATCATGCGTGGCATGTGGACGACACTAATAACATGTGCAGCACATGTCAACGCACGGCCTAACACTGTGGGCGATTGAACCCGCCGTTGACACCACCGGCCCGCACCCCCTAGAGTCCACCTCATATTGATCGCTCCTCACGAGGCCTCCCGGCACCGCCGGGAGGCCTCGTCATTTCCGGCCCTGATTTCGGGCCGGACCAACGAGGAGGAGCCATGCCCACCAAGCCCTTTCCGGCAGGTTCGCAGTCCCGGACCGTCCTGTCTCCCTTGCGGGCCGACTGTTCCCGCTGCTGCGGTCTATGCTGTGTCGTACCGGCCTTTGATGCCATCCAGGGATTCGGTTACGACAAGCCTGCTGAAAAGCCCTGCAGGAATCTTCAAACAGATTTCCGTTGCAGCATTCACGCTGACCGTGCCATCCGTGGCTTTCCTGGCTGCGCGGGCTTCGA
>DAIDKA010000300.1 GCA_027451085.1 Gammaproteobacteria bacterium | reverse complement strand
AGGGCCAGGTGATCGCCTACGTGGGCATGACGGGCCTGGCCACCGGCCCGCACCTGCACTACGAGTACCGCGTCAACGGCGAGTTCAAGAACCCGCAGACGGTGAAGCTGCCGCAGGCCGTGCCTATCGATACGGGCCTGCGGCAGGACTTCCTCAGCCGCACCGCCCCGCTGCTGCGGTCCCTGAACCCTCCGGCCCGGGCAGCGGCGCCGGCGCCATCCCTGCGCTGACAGCCCGCGCCGCGGCAGCAGGCGTCATACCGCTGTAATCCCGCCGCCCTTCCATTAGGCTTGGGGAAATCGCCCCCGCGCCAGCCGGAATCCCGTGGACACACTCAGCATCAAGGCCCCCGCCTGCTACATCAACCGCGAACTGTCGTTTCTGGAATTCAACCAGCGGGTGCTCGACCTGGCGTTCGACGAGCGCTTTCCGCTGCTCGAGCGGCTCAAATACCTGTGCATCAGCTCCGGCAATCTCGACGAGTTCTTTGAGATACGCGTGGCAAGCCTGCGCCACCTGGAGGAGCTCGGCTCCACGCAGCTGACGCCGGATGCGATGTCCGTGCCGGAGCAGCTGGACGCCATCCACGCCCGTGCCCAACGCCTGGTGGCCGATCAGTACCACTGCCTGCGCGAAGTCCTCATGCCCCGTCTCAGACAGGCCGGCATCAACCTGCCGACCACAGGCGACTGGAACGCGGCCACGCGTGCGTGGCTGGAGACGTACTTCGAGGAGGAGGTCGAACCGGTGCTCTCCCCGCTCGGCCTCGACCCGGCGCGCCCCTTTCCCCGCATCCAGAACAAGAGCCTCAATTTCATCGTCAAGCTCGCCGGCAAGGACGCCTTCGGCCGCGACAGCGAACTCGCCATCGTGCAGGCGCCGCGTTCACTGCCGCGCGTGGTGCCACTTCCCGGGGAGGAGCAGAAACACTCGTTCGTGCTGCTGACCTCGATCGTGCAGGCGTTCGTGCAGCGCCTGTTTCCCGGCATCGAGGTCCGCGGCTGCTACCAGTTCCGCCTCACCCGCAACAGCGACCTGTACGTGGATGAAGAGGAGATCGACGATCTGCGCCGTGCGCTCGAGGGTGAACTCGCGCACCGGCGCTACGGCGCGGCCGTGCGCCTGGAAACCGCGCACGACTGCCCGCCGCAGATGATCGAGTACCTGCTGCAGGAATTCGCCCTGACCGAGGTGGACCTGTATCAGTTGCCCGGACCGGTGAACCTGAACCGCCTGTCGGCGCTGTATGACCTGGTGCCGCGGCCGGACCTGAAGTTCCCGCCCTACACCCCGGGTCTGCCCCGGCGCCTGTCCGCCGGCACCACCGACCTGTATGCGACCATCCGCCACAAGGACCTGCTGCTGCTGCATCCATATCAGAGCTTCGGGCCGGTGATGGACTTCGTGCGCCAGGCGGCGCACGACCCGCAGGTGCTGGCGATCAAGCAGACCCTGTACCGCACCGGCAACGACTCCCCGGTGGTGGATGCACTGGTGGCTGCCGCCCAGGCGGGCAAGGACGTGACCGTGATCGTCGAGCTGCGGGCACGCTTCGATGAAGAGGCCAACATCGAGCTGTCCAACCGCCTGCAAGAGGCAGGCGCGCACGTCATGTACGGCGTCGTCGGCTTCAAGACCCACGCCAAGCTGACCCTCGTGGTGCGGCGCGAGGCCGATGGCATCCGCCGCTACTGCCACCTGGGCACCGGCAACTACCATCCGCGCACGGCGCGTGGCTACACCGACTACGGCCTGTTCACCTGCGACAAGGCGATCGGGCAGGATGTCCACGAGATCTTCCTGCAGCTGACCAGCCTCACGCAGACCCCGACGCTCAGCCGGCTGCTGCAGTCTCCGTTCAGCATGCACCCGGGCATGATCGCGCGGATCGAACGTGAGGCGGAACACGCGCGCGCCGGCCGACCGGCGCGCATCATCGCCAAGATGAACGCCCTGGTGGACCCGCAGGCCATCGAGGCCCTGTACCTGGCGTCCTGCGCCGGGGTGAAGATCGACCTGATCGTGCGCGGCATCTGCGCGCTGCGGCCAGGACTGCCCGGGGTGTCCGAGAACATCACCGTGCGCTCGATCGTCGGACATTTCCTGGAGCATTCGCGCGTGTTCTGGTTCGAGAACGGCGGCGATCCTGACCTGCTGTGCGCCAGCGCCGACTGGATGGAACGCAATTTCTTCCGCCGCGTGGAAGTCGCCTTCCCCATCCGCCGCAGGTCACACCACGAACGCATCCTGCGGGATCTCAACCTGTACCTGTCCGACAACACCCAGGCCTGGATGCTGGAATCAACTGGCCTGTACACGCGGCTGACGCCGGGAGATGCGCCCCCTGTCAGCGCCCAGGACAGGCTGATCGAGCTCTACGCTGCCGGCAGCGGCCCCTCCGGGCTGTTGCCAGGCGGCTGACGTCCGCGCAGGCGGCTTGCTGCCGGGGACAAGGTCAGCTGAACACCCGCAGCCGGAAGCCGAGCGGCTTGAGGAAGTCGACCTCCTGCTGCAGGTCTGCGATGGTCAGAGGATGCTCACGCAGCCAGCGCGCCGGGAAGCGCACCTCCAGGCTGCGGGTACGCGCCGTGCACTCGATGTCAGGCATGGCGTCAGGACTGCGGCCCCGGTGCAGCAACACCGACAGGCGCAGCAGCACGATCAGCACCAGCGCGCTGCGGTCCCAGGGCGGCAGCAGTTCATCCAGGCCGTCGAGGGTGAGCTTGCGGCGGTGCCCGCCCACCAGTCGCGCCAGCAAACGCTGCTCCTCGCGCGAGAACCCGGGCATGTCCGCGTTTTCCGTGAGGTAGGCGCCATGGTGATGGTAGCCGCTGTGGGAGACATCGAGGCCCACCTCGTGCAGCCTCGAAGCCCACTTGAGGCTGAGGTCCGCCAGCGGGTCATCCAGCTTCCACGGCCCGCGCACCTGTTCCAGGAAATCCAGCACCGTGGTCTCGACGCGCTCGGCCTGCGCGAAGTCCACGTGGTAGCGGTGCTGCATGGCGCGCACGGTGCGCTCACGGGCGTCTTCATCGGTAAAACGGCCGACCATGTCGTACAGCAGGCCCTCGCGCATCGCCCCCTCGGCAATGCGCATCTCACGGATGCCCAGCACGTCCAGGACCTCCGTCAGGATCGCCACACCACCGGGAAACACCGGGCGCCGGTCGTCTGTGATGGCCGCGAGGCGCAGGTCGCGCACGTGGCCGGCCTCGCCGATGTAGCGCAGCAGCCGCTCGAGTCCCGCGGGCGTGATCGCCTTGGCCGACGGATCGAGTTCACGGATGGCCTCGCCGATGGCGCGTGCCGTGCCGGAGCTGCCGATCGTGTGCTCCCAGCCACGCCTGCGGTAGGCAGCCTGCACCGGTGTAAGCTCCAGGCGCGAGGCGAGGCGCGCGCTCTGCAGGCGCTTCTGCGAAATCTTGCCGTCGCTGAAGAAGCGCTCACTGAGCGACACGCAGCCCATCTGCAGGCTCTCCAGCTCCAGCGGCGCAAGGCCTTCGCCGATGATCAGCTCCGTGCTGCCGCCGCCGATGTCCACCACCAGCCGGCGGCCTGGCTCGCCGGGCACGGTGTGGGCGACGCCGGAGTAGATCAGGCGCGCCTCCTCCATGCCGGAGATGATCTCGATGGGATGGCCCAGGGCCTCGCGCGCGCGTTCCAGGAAGGCCTGCTTGCGTCGCGCCAGCCGCAGCGCGTTGGTGCCCACGACGCGCACGCTGTCGGCATGCATGTCGCGCAACCGCTGTCCGAAGCGCTCCAGGCAGCCCAAGGCCCGCGCCGCCACGTCCTTGTCGATGCGTCCGTTCTGTTCCACGCCTGCGCCCAGGCGCACCATTTCACGCAGGCGGTCGATGATGATGATCTGGCCATGGGAGTAACGCGCCACGACCATGTGGAAGCTGTTGGAACCCAGGTCCACGGCGGCCAGGACATCCGGCACCGTGCGCGCGACCCTCGCCAAAGCGCACCTACCTGCGTGTACGCCGGTGCATCAGGCGCTGAAGGAAGAGCCGCAACCGCAGGTCGTGCTCGCATTGGGGTTGCGGATCACGAACTGCGCGCCTTCCAGGTTCTCGCGGTAGTCGATCTCGGCCCCGGCCAGGTACTGCACGCTCATGGGGTCCACCAGCAGCTTCACGCCCTGGTTCTCCACGCAGGTGTCGCCTTCCTGGAGGGCCTCGTCGAACTCGAAGCCGTATTGCAGCCCCGAGCAGCCGCCGCCTTGCACGAACACCCTGAGCATGAGCTTGGGATTGGCTTCGGCGCGGATCAGGTCGCCCACCTTGCGGGCCGCCGCATCGGTGAAGATCAGGGTGGCCGGCATCCCGGCGTCCTGGTCGGCGGCGTAAGTCGATTCCGGTGAGGTATTCATGGCGCAGTCATTATACCTCAGCCGGCCGGTCAGGCCGTAGCCGCTTGCGGCGATGGCAGTGCCAGGGGTTCCGCCGCAGCGGCCGGCCTGGCTGCGTCCGCCTGCACCAGCAGGCCATTGATCTCGGCGCCGGCGGCTGATTCGATCAGCTTGTAGTAGACAGTGCCGGTGATGCGCGCGGTGGGTCCCAGCACCACCTTCTCTGCGACCCGGATGTCGCCGCGCACGGCGCCATTCAGCACCGCGTGGGTGGCCACCACGTTGCCTTCGATGCTGCCGTGCTCCCCCAGGGACAGCGTGGACTCTTCGCTGCCATAGGCACGCACATCGCCCCTGACCTGGCCATCCACGTGCAGGCCGCCTGAAAAATCAACATCGCCGTTGATGCGTGCGCTGGCGCCGACCAGGATGTCGACCCGCGCCTGGGACTTCGATTCCCGTCCGAACATGAGCTGCCTCCAATGGGGAGTTCACGGGTCAGCCTACGTGGGGTCGACCTTCCAGGGAAAGGACTGCGTCACAGCGGCAGCCCCCGGGCGGCCCGCATGCAGTTCCACGTCCACGTGGTCCGGCCGCAGGCCGGACGGCAATTGCACCGAATATTCCAGCTCCTGGTAATAACGGAAGCTGAAGCTGACTGTGGACGCCGGCACCTGCGGCTTGTCCGCCGGAGGCTGTGAGGAAACGGCGACACCCGACGCCGGGACCACCACGCTGCCTGCCGCACCCTCGCCCCGCACGCGCACCTGGACCGTCCCGCCGATCGCCGCGTCCGGCTTGCCGGACTGCATCAGCGTCAGGTGCACCCGGAACTGCTGCGGAGTGTCGCCGCCGGTGATGCGCAGCTGCTCGACCTGTATCGAACCGGCCTGCGAAGCGGGTGTGACCACGCCGCGATACACCGCAAGGTCCTGCCGGTCACGGTCGATCTGCGCCTCCAGTTCGGCGATCTGCCGGGAAACCTCTGCGCGTTCGGTCGCCTGGCCCTTGCGCTCATTGTCCAGCGCCGCCAGCTGCAGCCGCAGGTCGCCGTTGTCACGCTTGAGATCCGCGAGCTGCTGATCGAGGCTCGACCGCCTCTTGCTCTCGCCCACGCGGTCGTAGCCGACGCTGTAGCGGCCGAACTCGAACACCACGTAGAGCGCGAACAGGCCGATGCCCGCCATCGCCAGCCGCAGCAGCAGCACGCGCCTGAACGACGCCTGCTGGCGGACGACGAAGGGGCCTTGGTCACTCAAAGCCTGAGTCTCCGGCTCCTGCGCATCATGATTTGCGCGCGCCGGCGCGTGAACGGGGGCGGCCGGGCTGCGCAGGCGCAGGGCCGGCCACCTCGGACCACCACGGTGGCAGCGCCGGCGCACCGCCGGGAAACGCCGCGGCGACCAGTTCGGTGAGCGCGCGTACGTATACGGGGCGCTTGAAATGGATCACCTCGCGCACCGGCTCCCACCACGGCACCCAGCGCCACTCATCGAACTCGGGCGGTTCGTCGCTGGACTGCAGTTCAAAGTGCGCGCGATCGTCCTTCAACCGCAGCAGGAACCAGCGTTGCTTCTGGCCGATGCACAGCGGCAGGCGGTCGCGGCGGATGAAGCGCGCTGGCAGGCGGTAGCGCATCCAGCGGCCGGTCTGCGCCACCAGCTCCACCGCATCGGCCGCGAGCCCGGTCTCCTCCTGCAGTTCACGGAACAGCGCCTGCTCCGGGCTCTCCCCGATCCGCATGCCTCCCTGGGGGAACTGCCAGCCGCCACCGCGCGCCCTGCGCCCGAGGAACAGCGCGCCATCGGAGCGCATCAGCATGATGCCGACGTTGGCGCGGAAGCCGTCGCTGTCGATGACGTCACTCGTGTCCATTCGGGCCAGTCTGCCACAACACGGCCGCCATATCCTCGGCACAAAGGCGCCTGCGGCGCCCGCTGCATGCCCGGCAGAAACCGTGTTTTTGCCGGGCTAAGCCACGATGTCGGCCGTCACCGACACACCATTGCGCCCTGCGGCCTTGGCCTTGTAGAGCGCGGCGTCCGCGTCCGCGATCAACCGCTCCACCAGCGGCTTCAGGTCGCGCGTGGCGCTGACGGGGCTGGCAGCGGCCACGCCGATCGACAGCGTGATGCTCACAGTGCGCCCGCCCCCGATGACTATCGGGGAACCGCGCACGGCGTTCAGCACCCGGTGCGCCACGACCTCGGCCTCCTTCACCCCGCCGCCCGGCAGCACGATGGCGAACTCGTCGCCGCCGAAGCGCGCCCCGGTGTCGCTGGTGCGCATCTCGGTGTCGATGCGCTGCGCGACTTCGCGCAGCACCGCATCGCCGGCGAGGTGCCCGAACTGATCGTTGATGCGCTTGAAGTGATCGACGTCGATCATGAGGCAGGCCACCGCGGAGTGGTTGCGCTGTGCGCGTCCCAGTTCCTCGCGCAGCCGCGACTGCAGGTAGCGGCGGTTGTGGAAACCGGTCAGGAAGTCCGTGAGCCCGCTGCGCACCAGCCGCGCCCGGTTCACGGCATTCTCCAGGCAGATCGCCGCGATGAGTCCCAGGTGCGCGAGAAAATCCCCCGCCAGCTGCGGTGTGAAGCGCGTCGTGTCGCGCGACCCCAGCGCCAGCACGCCGTCGAGCTGTTCGCCCCGCCGCAGCGGCACCAGCGCAATGCTGGCAAGTCCGCGCGCCCGCGGTATCAGCAACGCATGGTCAGCCTGGTTGAAGCGGCCGAACCACGGTTTTTCCAGCATTGTCAGCTGCGGCGCCAGCGGCAGCAGCGCCTCCACGAACTGCACGTCGCGCATCGGATCGCCGTCGAGGCCATCGCCCAGCAGGTGCCGGATCTCGTGCTGCGGGTCATGCAGCGCCAGTGCCACCGCATCCACCTGGAAGGAGTGCCGCAGGCCCGTGTGCAGCTGCTCGATCAGCTGCGCGAGCGAACCCGCCCGCAGCAGCGCCAGTTCGCGCTTCTGCGTCTTGCGCCGCACCTCGTCGACATCGGCCGCCGCCGCGGTGATCTCCTCGATGCGTGCGCGCAGCTCGGCGTTCTCCCGCTCGAGCTGGGCGATCCGCATTAGCATGGCATCCTGCATCGGGTCCTGGCACCGTTGTCACTGGGTCCTGCGCTCAGGCGCGGCGTTCAGCCACGCTGCGGCGGTCTTCAAGGTATTCGCGCCCGCGGTTCATCAACGCCACGAAGCCATCGTGGTCCTGTGCCAGCACCGCGCGGCGGATACGCTCGACGGCCTTGGCGAGCGCCTCCAGGGACTCCGCACCGTAATCGTTGAGGCTCTGGATTTCGTAATACAGATCAGGGCTCTCTTGCGCCACGTTGGTCGCGACGTCAAGCTGCGCATCGAAGGTCGAGCTCGACATCTTCGCAAGCTTCGGCGCCGCCTCGCCGCTCTCCGCCAGCGCCGTGAAAAACGCGATGTTCAGCGCATGCGACAGCCCCAGGATGTAGGCCGTCAGCCGGTCATGCTCATCGAGCGTGGTGACGACCTGCTCCACCATGGTCGGGGCGAACAGGTCCCGGACCCTTTGCAGGGCGTCGGGGCAGCCCATGTCGCAGAAGATGATGTGGCGCCCGGACAGCAGTTCGGTGCTCGGCCCGAACATCGGATGGATGGAGGCGACCTGGCAACCGTGGGACTTGAGCGCCTGCAGGCCTGCGCGCAGCGGCGACTTGAGCGACCCGACGTCGAACACCACCCCCCGCGGCCGGCGCAGCGCCAGACCCTTGAGGATGGGACCGGTGGCACTGAGCGGTGTGGCGACGACGATGAAGTCGTAGACCGACAGGTCCGCCTGCTGCCAGTCACCTATCGCCGCGCCACCGGCGGGGCTGCCGCCCGGATCAGACACATCCACGCCGAAACCCTGCGACGCCATGTAGTCGACGAACCAGCCGCCCATCTTGCCGCAGCCACCGATCACCAGCGCGCGGCGGCCGCTGCCCGCGCGGTGCGCAGCGACGCTCGCGTGTTCCTGCGTGGTCAGTGAGGAACGGATCAACAGGCGCATCAGGCTCTCCGCCACCGCTGGATTGATGCCGAGTTCCTGGGCCTTGGCCCGCGCAGCCAGGATGACGACGCGCTCGCGCTGGTAGTCCCGCGTGGCATGGCTGGTGCTGCGCTTCACGCGCGCCACTTCCTCGCTCAGCCGCTGGCGCTCGGCCACCAGCTCCAGCAGCTTGCGGTCGACGTCGGACACGCTGCGGCGCAACTCATCCAGGGTCACATCAGTGCTCATGGTCTTTAACCTGTCAGGTATTCGCTCTTTGTACGGGGGCCGGCAGAGCCACGCAAGCCTTGTAGCGATTACACTAGGCCGTGATGAATGAACCGACGAAAGACTGCGTGACGGAGCTGCTGGGCACCCCCTTGCCGGCCGATCCTCTCGCCCTCGCGGGCGACTGGCTCGCCGAGGCCTGGCGCCGCCGCCTGCAACCCAACCCTGACGCCATGGCCTTGGCCACCAGCACGCCGGACGGCCATCCCTCCGTGCGCATCGTGCTGTGCAAGGACATCGCGGCCCAGCCGGGTTATGTCATGTTCTACACCAATTACGAGTCCCGCAAGGGCGCCGAGCTCGCCGCCAACCCGCGGGCCGCGGCCGTGCTGCACTGGGACGCCCTGCGCCGGCAGGTCCGGGTCGAGGGCCGGATCCAGACCGCCCCGGCAGCCGACAGCGATGCCTACTTCCACTCCCGGGCCCGCGAAAGCCGTATCGGTGCCTGGGCCAGCGCCCAGAGCCAACCGGTCGCCTCGCGCGCCGCACTGCTCGAACGAGTGGCGGAGCAGACGCAGCGCTTCGGCACGGGCCCGGTGCCACGTCCACCCCACTGGGGCGGGTACCGCCTGTGGGCGGACTCGGTGGAACTGTGGGTCGATGGCCAGGCGCGGATCCATGACCGCGCCCGCTGGACGCGGGAGCTTGCGCCGGACGGGGCCGGTGGCTTCGTCCCCGGCCCCTGGTCGTCCACCCGCCTGCAGCCGTAGGCGCCGCATGGGAAACCGGCTCAGCAGGATCTACACCCGCACCGGCGATGATGGCACCACCGGTCTTGCCGGCAACCAGCGCATACCCAAGGACTCGCCCCGGATCGAGGCCATCGGCGCGGTGGACGAACTCAACAGCGCCATCGCGGTCGTGCTGGCCGTGGACGGGCTGCCACAGGACGTCACCCGCTGCCTGACCGAGGTGCAGCACGACCTGTTCGATCTGGGCGGGGAGCTTTCGATGCCCGGCCACTGCCTGGTCAGCGAGGCACAGACCACGCGCCTGGAACAGGCGCTCGACGGCTTCAACGATCCCCTGCCGCCGCTCAAGGAGTTCATCCTGCCAGGCGGCGGACCGGCCGCCGCGGCCTGCCACCTGGCCCGGGCCATCGCCCGCCGCGCCGAGCGGCGGCTGTGGAGCCTGGCGCGGGTGGAGGCGGTGCCGCCCGCCCTCACGACTTATCTGAACCGGCTGTCAGACCTGCTGTTCGTGCTGGCCCGGGTGCTGGCACGGCATGAGCGCGGCGCGGAGGTCGCGTGGCGTACTGATCGGGGGCGAGGCACCTAGCCCGCCAGATCCACGCCTTCTGCCGCAAGCCAGGCGCTTGCGCTTCAGCGGCTCACCAATGTCCGCAGCCGCGGCCAGTCGAAGGCCGGCCCCGGGTCAGTCTTGCGGCCCGGCGCGATATCGCTGTGCCCCGCGATGTGCTCCGTGCTCAGCGAATCATAGGCCAGCAGCAGCGCACGGATGACGGCCGCCAGCGCCGGGTACTGCGCATCCTCGTAGGGCAGTTCGTCGGTGCCCTCCATCTCGATGCCGATGGAAAAGTCGTTGCAGTCCGTGCGGCCCTGGTACTCGGACTGCCCCGCGTGCCAGGCGCGGCGGCCGAAAGGCACGTACTGTACTGGCGCACCGTCCCGCCGCACCACCACGTGCGCCGACACCCGTCCGGGCGGGATCACGCTGAAATAAGGATGCGCATTGCGTGGCAGCGTGCCGGTGAACAGGTGATCGATCCACGGACCACCGAATTCCCCGGGGGGCAGGCTGATGCCGTGCACGACGATCAGGGCAGGCTGAACGCCCTGCGGCCTCGCGTCACAGTGGTTGGACAGCACCTGCCGCACACCGGTCAGCAGCCCGGTGTTCACGTCGACCTTGAACGGCAAGCCAGTACTCATGCGCCAGATCATGCCAACAAGCACCCGGCCTGCCAAACCCGCTGTGGCACCCCACCAGCGACGGCTATGGCGCCGGCCCGCATTGCGCCAGAATGCCGCCATGGCTGACCACACCACCCGATTGAACGACCCCAGTGTCACCGCCAACGCCGCCTGGGCCGCGCGCGACCTGGCTCATGTCTGGCACCCCTGCACGCAGATGAAGGACCATGACGCCCTGGTGCCCATGATCCCGGTTGCAAGCGCCAGCGGCGTGTGGCTCACCGACTTCGCCGGCCAGCGCTACCTGGACGCCATCAGCTCCTGGTGGGTGAACCTGTTCGGTCATGCCAATCCACGCATCAACGCTGCCGTGCGCGCGCAGCTGGACCAGGTGGAGCACGTCATACTCGCCGGCTTCACACACCCGCCGGTGATCGAACTGAGCGAACAGCTCACCGCCCTTGCCCCCGCGGGCCTGAGCCGCTGCTTCTACGCCGACAACGGCTCCTCCGCGGTGGAGGTCGCCGTGAAGATGAGCTTCCACTACTGGCGCAACGCGGGCCAGGGCGGCAAACGGCGTTTCATCACCCTGTCCGGCAGCTACCACGGTGAAACCCTGGGTGCGCTCGCCGTGGGCAACGTCGAGCTGTACAAGGATGTCTACCAGCCGCTGCTGATGGACGTCATCACCGTACCCTCACCGGACGCCTGGGGCCGGGAGGCGGGGGAGAGCGAGGCTGACTTTGCGCGCCGGCAGTTCGCCCACATGGAGGCCGCCCTCGTCCGCCACGCGCACGAGGCCGCCGCCGTGATCGTCGAGCCGCTGGTGCAGTGTGCCGCCGGCATGCGCATGTACGACCCGCTGTACCTGCGGCTGCTGCGCGAGGCGTGCGACCGCCACGGCGTGCACCTGATCGCCGATGAGATCGCCGTCGGGTTCGGCCGTACCGGCACGCTGTTCGCCTGCGAGCAGGCCGGCATCCGCCCGTACTTCATGTGCCTGTCGAAGGGGCTTACCGGCGGCTACCTGCCGCTGTCCGTGGTGCTGACCACGGACGCGGTCTACCAGGCGTTCTACGACGAGTACACGAAGCTGAACGCCTTCCTGCATTCGCACAGCTACACCGGCAATGCCCTCGCGTGCGCCGCAGCGCTGGCGACGCTCGCCATCTTCCGCGAGGACGACGTCATCGCGCGCAACCGCGTGACCTCCGCCCACATGGCCCGGCAGTTGCAGCGGCTGGCCGACCATCCGCACGTGGGCGAGGTGCGCCAGCGCGGCATGATCGCTGCCATCGAGATGGTCAAGGACAAACCCACCCGCGAGCCCTTCCCCTGGACCGAGCGGCGCGGTCTTGCAGTCTATCGTCACGCACTGACGCGCGGCGCGCTGCTGCGACCCATCGGCAATGTCGTGTACTTCATGCCGCCCTACGTGATCACGCCCGAGGAGATCGATTTCCTGGTTGAGGTTGCGCGCGAAGGCATCGAGAAAGCCGCATGCGCCTGAACCGGGTGCATGTAGAAACCCGCGTCGGGGACTCGGACCAGCTCAGTCTCGACGGCGGCGCCACCAACCACGTGGCGCGGGTGCTGCGGCTGCGCGTCGGACAGCCGCTGGTGCTGTTCGATGACAGCGGCTCGGAGTACGACGCCGAAATCCAAGCCGTGATGCGCGACAGCGTGCGCGTGCGCATCACCGGCCGGCGCGAAATGGACCGCGAATCCCCCCTCGCCATCACCCTGGCACAGGGCGTCTCGCGCGGCGAGCGCATGGACCTGGTGGTGCAGAAAGCCACTGAGCTGGGCGTGCGCCGCATCGTGCCGGTGATGATGGAACGTACGGTGGTGAAGCTGGACGACGCGCAGGCCACAAAGCGCCAGCGGCACTGGCGCGCCGTGGCGGTGGCCGCCTGCGAACAATGCGGCCGCAACCGCGTGCCTGAAATCACCCCGCCTGTGGTTCTGGACGACCTGCTGTCCGGCAGCGCAAAGGATGCACACGCAGGAAACCTGCGGCTCGTGCTGGACCCGGGTTCAAACCTGAAGGTGCGCGACCTCGCGCCGCCCGGCGCGGGCGTGACACTGCTCATCGGTCCGGAAGGCGGACTCTCGGACGAGGAGCTGGCCGCAGCGCTGGAGGCCGGCTACCACGGATTGCAGCTGGGGCCGCGCATCCTGCGTACTGAAACCGCCGCACTGGCGGCGCTTACCGCGATTCAGCTGCGGCTGGGCGATCTGTAAGGGCCTCGCGGACGACGCGGCTGTCACGCCGCCCGCGTCTCTTCCGCGATCATCTCTTCCAGCCGCTCGATGTCCGGCACCAGCGGCACCTCGTTCACCATCCGCACCTGGCAGATGACCGGAGCCCGGTCCGCAAACACCCGCGAGTTGTCCGGCCGCACCACGTCCGAACTCACACGCACCAGCTGCGGGAAGCCCTGCGACACCAGGCCGAACACCCCGCCCTCGACCCGCTCACCGATGCAGTGCACGATGACGACACGGGTGCGCCCCACCGCCTGCGGAATGTTCTGTCCGCAGGCGCCCTCGAACGACACCAGCGGCACCAGCCGCCCGTTCCAGGAGATCGTCCCCAGGTACCACGGCGGCGCGCCTGCCATCTCCGAGGGCACCTGGTAGCTCACGACCTCCGCGATGCACGCCCGCGGCAGAATCAGCCGCCCTTCCGCCAGCGGGATCAGCAGGCTGTAGATTTCGTTGACGCGTTCAGCCATCGGCGTTCACCCGGCGGCCCCGTTGATTCTCACGGTGCTTTTCGACCAGAGGCGCAATGGCGTCCAGCAGCTGCGTCTCCTGGTAAGGCTTGCCCAGGTAGTCATCGACGCCCAGCTCGATGGCGCGCGCACGGTGCTTTTCGCCCACGCGCGAGGTGATCATGATGATGGGCACATCGCGCAGGCGCGGATCGTTGCGCACGTGCGAGGCCACCTCATAGCCGTCCATCCGCGGCATCTCGATGTCCAGCAGGATTATGTCCGGCTCGTGTTCCTGCAGCTGCGTCACGGCATCCATGCCATCGCGCGCGGTCACCACCCGCATGCCGTTGCGTTCCAGCAGGCGCTGAGTCACGCGCCGCACGGTGATCGAGTCGTCCACCACCATCGCCAGGATGCGCCGGTCGCCCTTGTCGCGGGCGACCGGCGCCTGGCGCGAGCGCCACTCGCTGCGCACCAGCGCGCCGATATCCAGGATGATGACGATGCGCCCGTCGCCCAGTATGGTGGCGCCGGATATGCCGCGGATGCAGGACACCTGCGGGCCGACCGATTTCACGACGATCTCGCGGCTGCCGATCAGCTCGTCGGCCACGAGGCCGGTGGAATGCTCGCCGGCGCGCACCAGCACCACCGGCACAGTGACATCGCCTTCGGGCAGCGGCGAGGGCTCCAGCCCCACGAACGCGGCCAGCGCCTGGAAGCGGTACTTCTGCCCGCCATGGTCGAAGGTCGCGGTCTCACGGCCCAGGTGCCCCGCGACTTCGTCCTTCGACAGGCGCAGCACGCCCTCCACAGCCGTCAGCGGCAGGGCGTAGTACTCATCGCCGGTGCGCACCACCAGCGCGTGGCTGATGGCCAGCGTGAACGGCAGGCGGATGGTGAACTTCGTGCCCTCGCCTGCGTGGGTCTCCATGTGCAGCGCGCCACCCAGGCGTTTGATCTCGGTGGCCACCACGTCCATGCCCACGCCGCGGCCGGCCTGCTGGGTGATGGACGTCGCCGTGGAGAATCCCGGCTCCAGCACCAGCTGCATGGCCTCCTCGTCCGACAGCTGCTGGCCCGGCTGGATCAGGCCCAGGGCCTGCCCCTTGTCGCGGATCGCATGCAGCTTCATGCCGGCGCCATCATCCGTGATGACCACGATCACCTCGGCACCTTCGCGCTGCAGCGACAGCGTGATGCGGCCGGTGGCCGACTTGCCCGCGGCTTCGCGCTCGGCCGGCGCTTCAATGCCGTGCACCACCGCGTTGCGCAGCATGTGCTCGAACGGCGGCAGCATGCGCTCCAGCACCTGCCGGTCCAGCTCGCCCGAGGCACCCGTCACGTGCAGCTCCGCGCGCTTGCCGGTGTCGGTCGCGGCCTGGCGCACGATGCGGCCGAGACGTTGGACGTGACGCTGGAACGGCACCATGCGCGTGCGCATCAGACCGTTCTGCAGTTCGGTGACGGTGCGAGCCTGCTGCTGCAGCTGGTTCTGCGTCTCCTGGACCAGTGTCTCCAGCAGCTGCTGGATGCTGGCCACGTCGCTGGCCGTCTCAGCCAGGCTGCGCGAGAACTGCTGGATCGCTGAATAACGGTCCAGCTCCAGCGGATCGAATTCTGCGCGGTGATCATCCTCCGCCTGGTGCCGGTGCAGGATCTGCTTCTCGGTCTCGATCTCAAGCTTGCGCTGCTGTTCCTTCAGTCGTGTCACCGTGCGCGACAGCTCGGCGAGGTTGAAATCGATGTTGCTGACCTGCTGCTCCAGGCGCGCCCGCGAGATGCTGACCTCGCCGGAGACGTTGAGCAGTTGGTCCAGCAGCTCAGCGTCCACGCGCGCCATTTCCGGGCGGGCGGCCTCGGCCCCCGGCTCACGGCCGGGAGGCACGGCCTGCGGCGGCGGCAGGGGATCAGGCACCGCAGCCTGCGCCACCGGGGATTCGGCCGGCGGCGACCCCGCCGCTGCGTAGTCCCATTGCGGCACCACTGGCGCCTCCAGCGGTATCTCCCCATGCGCAGCCAGTTTGGCGGCAGCCGCCTCAGCGATGTCCTGCGCCCACGAGCCATCGAGGCCTGCCACCGTGGCTGCAGATTCCTCCGCAGTCCACGCGGCAGGCTCGGCAGCGGCTTCAGTCTGCGCCGGTGGCTGCTCCGGCGGTTGTGCCTGCTGCTCCGCCACCATCGGCGTCGCCGCCTCCGGTGATGCCTCTCCACGCAGCAATGCGGCGATGCGCGCCAGCGTGTCACGCGCAGGCGCGATGCCGCGGCCCTCAACCACACCATCGCGCATGCGCGCCAGGTCATCGAGCCCGGCCTGCAGCACGTCGAAGGCACCGTCGCTCGGCGGTAGCATGCCGCCGTCGATGTGATTGACCAGCGATTCGAGTTCATGGCTCAGATCACCCATGGCGGTGATCTGAGCCATGCGCGCCCCGCCCTTGAGGGTGTGCAGCGGCCGCTTCAGGGCCGCGAGCAGCGTGGCGTCGGCAGGTGCCGCGCGCCAGGCTGCAAGCTGGTTGTCACAGACTTCCAGCAGCTCGGTGGCCTCTTCAGTGAAGATGCTGGCAACTTCATGGTCGTAATCCGGCCGAGGCTCGGCCTGCGGCCGCGACCCGGAAACGGCAGCGGTAGCCACGGCTGGCTCAGCCGGCTCGGCCGGCACAGGCGCCTCGGGTGTCGGCTGCGCATCCGCCTGCGCCGTGAACCCATCCTGGGACACGGGTCCCGGCGGCTCCGCGCTGCGCTGCTGTTCAAGGCTCTCCGCGATACGCCGGTCCAGCTCCTTTTCGGCCGCCTCGATGCGCTCCACCAGCCCATCGTGACGCATGAAGTAGCCCGTGGTTTCATCCAGGTGTGCTGCGACCGTCTCCATGGCGGCCATGCAGTCGGACAACAGGGCCAGGTCCTGCGATTCAAGACCCAGCCCGCTGTCGAAGGCCTTGCGCAACCAGTGGTCCAGCGGTTCCGCCAGGCGTATGCCGTGACGGGCCTCGGCCATCTTGGAGCTGCCCGAAAGCGTATGGCAGGCACGGTACACCGGCTCCGTGATCACATGCGGCGACGGCTGCTGCCGCTCCTGCTGGAGGAAGGCGCGCACCGCTGCGATGTGCGCCTGGGTCTCGCGCATATAGATGTCCCGCAGGACGTCGTCCGAACTCGTATCTTCCTGCGCCTGTGCTGGAGCCGGCATGGCCTGGGCGGCCTCATGCGAAGCCGCTACATCGAGCGCCGCATCATCCGTCTCCGGCCCGGGCGCAAGGGAGCGCTCGAGCGCCGTCAGCGGTTCATCGGTGCCCGGAGCCACATCGATGCCTGGAGCCACATCGGGCAGCGTGGTCACGAAGGCCGGCGCCAGCGGATCATCCGCCTCCAGGGAGGACGGCAAGGACTCAACCCCAGGCGGCGACTCGGCCGCCTCCGCCGACGCCGCCGGTGCTGGCTGCACGGGCGACTGCGCCACTGATGTCAGCGTGGCATCAAAGGCGCCTTCGCGGTTGGCGGCCAGCTGGTGCGACCGTGCAATGATGCCCGCGACATTCGCGACCGGCGCCGTGCCGTCCTCCAGCTGCGCCACCAGTTCCGGCAGCGCTGTCACGGCATCGTGCAGCGTCGCGCTGATCGCAGGCGTGCGCGACAGCGTGTTGTCGAGCAGGCGGTTGAGCAGGTTTTCCACCGCCCAGGCGAATTCGGCCAGGTCACGTGCGCCGACCATGCGCCCGCTGCCCTTGAGGGTGTGGAAGGAGCGACGCACCGTCTGCAGCGCGCCGATCTCCAGCGGATTACGCTCCCACAGCGGGAAATGACGGCTGATGCGGGCCAGCTCCTCGCGGGCCTCTTCCACGAACAGCATCACGAGTTCAGGGTCACCTGCCTCGGCAGCGCGTGCAGGTGCAGGGCTGCCTGCCTGCAGCAGCGGCGGGATCACCTCGGTCTGCGCCACCAGCGTGGCCGTCTGCGAGCCGGCGCCGGCCGGACTGTCGATCAGCAAAGTGGGTTCGTAGCCGCCGCCGGCTGGTGAGGTCACCGTGGGCACGGCGGCGGCAGGCGCCGCATCCATGGCGGCCAGGCTGGCCTGCGCATTGTCCAGCATGTACCAGGGGTCGCTGCGTCCGGCCTGCAGCGTCTCCATGTAGTACTCGAGACTGACGATGGCATCTGCCAGCCGGTCGATGCTGTTGCCGCGCAGGCTCAAGGCGCCACCGGGCTGCATCACCGGCACCAGCCGCTCGCGGATCGCTTCCACCAGTTCCACGGCGCGGCCCTTGCCGAGCATCAGCAGGCCGGCCTTCAGTCCCCGCATCAGGTCCGGCCACGAATCCAGCCCCGCCGTGTCGAGCGTACCTCCGACGCTCTGCGCCACGGACTCCTTCAGCCGCACGAGGTTCAGGATGCACTCACGCAGCACCGCCGCCTGCACCTGCTGGAAATCGATGTCAACACCGTCTTCGGCGCCGCTCGCGCCGGCAGCGCGTGGCAGGATCATGCCGACCAGCCGGTCATCCAGGCGATCCTCCACCCCGATCAGCGCGGCGGCGATGTCCACCAGTACATTGCCGTCAGGATGCAGGGTGCCGGCGACGATCTGCCCCAGGCGCTCGGTCTGCGCCTGCACCGCGGCGCGCAGTTCCCCCAGGCCGAGCACTCCCAGCGTGTCACCGATCTTGCGCAGCATCTCCACCTGCGGGGTAAGGCTCTGCGGCTGGTCCGAGCCGCGCCGCATGAAGATGTCCAGCACATCCTTGACCTTATCGAGGTCCTCGCGGATGGCGGCGGCCACGGTCTGCATGAGCTTGACGCTCGGGGCGGAGAGGTTCTCGCGCTCCTGGTCGATGACGTCATCCATCGGCAGCAGTTCGTTCAGCCGGAAAGACGCGCGCACCGCCGTGACGCGCGGACCCTTGGACTCGGCGCGCCCGACGTAATAGAGCAGGTTGTTCAGCAGGTCGACCGCCGGCGCCTGCGCATAGCGCGCCTCGCCCAGTTCGTACAGGCGCTTGATCTCACGGTCCGCAAGTCCCAGCAGCCGCTTGATGGAGACGCCACCGGCCAGGCCGTGCTCCTGCAGGGCTTCGACCACTGCGCCCACGACCCACCACAGCTGGAACACCGGCTGGCGCGCGGCCACCTGCTCCAGCTTCTGCGCCACCTCGGCCAGCGCCGCAAGGTTCTGCTCCGGGCGATCACCGCGGATCCAGCCGACCAGCCCCAGCTGGAACCGCGGCCGCAGCCGCCGCCCCCACTGTTCCACCGACAGCGCCTCGCCACCGGGCGCGACCGGCTGCGGCTGGGCCTGCCGGTCGGATTTCAGGTTCAGCAGCAGCAGCGTGCCCTCGGACAGCAGCGCACTACCGCGCACGGAGCGCAGGTCATTGAGCAGCGGCAGCAGCACCAGCGCCAGATCGCGGCCCCCGGCCAGCACCCGTTCCAGGTAGCCGGGCAGCTGCACCATGGCGCGCATCAGCGCATCGAGGCTCTCGGCCTGGTTCTTGTACTCGCCGTCGTTCGCCGCCAGGTAGGTGGCGACCTGCTCCATTTCCTCGGCCAGCAGCGCAGCGCCGTAGATCTCAAGCACTCGCAGCACGCCCTGCACCTGGTGCAGTTCGCCGCCGCAACGTTCCAGCAGCGAGACGTTGCCCGGCTGCTCGACATAGGCTTCCAGCGCCGTGCGGGCCTCGCCCAGCGCAACATTCAGCTCACGGCCGACGAACTCGAAGCCCTGCGGTGCGGATTCCGTCATGCGTCACTCAGCCGGCAGCCGCGCGGGGAGGCTCCGGACGCTTGAACTGGCCGGTGGCGGCCGGGGCTGCGCCGGGCAGGCGGAAGCCGGCAGCGGACTTGCGCAGGCCGGCGGACAGCTCGGCGAGCTTGGCGATGGAGACCGAGGTGGCGCTGGTGGATTCGGCAGTCTGGACCGATATTTCCTTCAGCACCTGCATGTTGCGGGCGATGTTCTGCACCGCGCCGGACTGCTGGCGTGCGCTGCCGGAGATGTTCTGCACCAGACTGGCGATCTGGTTGGAGACCTGCTCGATCTCCTCCAGCGCCGCCCCGGCGTTCTCCGCCAGCAGCGCCCCGCCCACCACATCGGTGGTGCTGCGCTCCATGGACACCACGGCCTCGTTGGTATCGGTCTGGATGGTGCGCACCAGGACCTCGATCTGGCGCGTGGCCGCGGCCGCGCGCTCGGCCAGGCGCTGCACCTCGTCGGCCACCACTGCGAAGCCGCGGCCGGCCTCGCCGGCCATCGAGGCCTGGATGGAGGCGTTGAGGGCCAGGATGTTGGTCTGCTCGGCGATGTCGTTGATGAGCTCGACGATGTTGCCGATCTCCTGCGAGCTTTCGCCCAGGCGCTTGATGCGCTTGGAGGTGTCCTGAATGGTCTCGCGGATGGCGTTCATGCCGTCGATGGTGCGGCGTACGGCGTCACCACCCTTGTGCGCCACGTCCACCGAATGGCGCGCGACGTCGGCGGCGCGCTCGGCATTGCCGGAGACCTCCTCCGTGGCCGCGGCCACATGGCCTGCCGTTTCGGTGGCGGCGGCAAGCTGCTTGGACTGCGTGCCGGAAGCTTTGGCCAGGTGCTGGGACAGCGCCTGGGTCTGGCGGGCGGCGCCATCGAGAGAAATGGCCGACTGGTTGATGGTGGTCACGAGGCCGCGCAGTGCATCCACCGCGTAGTTGATCGAATCGGCGATGGCGCCGGTGATGTCCTCGGTGACGGTGGCCTGGACCGTAAGGTCCCCGTCGGCAAGGCTTGAAAGTTCATCCAGCAGGCGCAGGATCGCCTGCTGGTTGCGTTCGTTCTCGCGGCGCTGGGCTTCCACCAGTCGCTGCTGGCGCTGCTCAGTGGCGCGCACCTTGCGCAGGCTGATCCACAGCACGGCCAGGGCGACCAGCACCACGATGGCGAGCGTTCCGGGAATGATCATGAAGGCCAGCGGCCCCTGGACCAGCGCCATGATGGTGGCGGCGGAGGCCACCACCAGCAGCGCTGATACGCCCACCATGATCTCCGGCAGGGCCGACTCTCGGACCTCCGGCGCCGTCACCGTCTCGAACCGCACCACCTGGGTTGCAGTGTGGGGATCTTCAGTGGCCATCAGGCTGCCGCCTCCGCGAATGCCTGGCTTTCCAGTATCGAACGCAGGCTGAGCACCGGCCACTGTTCCTGCCCGCGGCGGAAACAGCCCGCGAGGTAGCGTTCGCAGCGCGCCACCGTCGGCGGCGCCTCGCCTGTGAATTCATTGTCCGCAAAACGGCGGAACCCGAGGACCTCGTCCACCAGCAGTCCCGCCGGAATCTCTCTGTGGTTCACCACGATGATGCGCGTGTTGCGCGAAGCCGGTGCGGTGCCGCTGCCGATGAACTGGCGCAGATCGATGATGGGCAGCAGCTGGCCGCGCACATTGGCAAGGCCGCGGATCCAGCTCTTGGCCCCCGGCACCCGGGTGACGGCCGGCGGCACGCTCAGAACCTCGCGGGTCTCCTCGCGCGCTGCCAGGAACAACTCCCCGGCCAACCGCAGCGCCACGCCCACCCACTCACTGCCCAGGGCGGGGTCCTGTCCTACCTGGGCCGTGACGGCGCGGCAACGCCGCTCCAGTTCCGTCAGCAGCTCGAAGGGCCGGTCGCGCAGCGACTTGAGAGGTACGTCATCCATGGGCTAATGCGCGAGAGTGGCCTGGACCTTGGCCACCAGCTGGTCCGGGGACACGGGCTTGACCATGTAGCCCACGGCGCCCTGGCGCAGACCCCAGATGCGGTCTGTTTCCTGGCCCTTCGAGGTCACCATCACGATGGGGATGTTCTGGGTGGTGGGATCATTGGCCAGCGTGCGCGTGGCCTGGTAGCCGTTCATGCCGGGCATCACGACATCCATGAAAATCAGATCAGGGCGCATCTCGCGCGCCAGCCGGATGCCTTCGACGCCATCGGCCGCGGCCGCCGTGCGATAGCCATGCCGCTGCAAGGCCTTCTGCATCACGTGCAGTTCCGTGGGCGAGTCATCGACGATCAGCACCAGGGGATGGGTCATGGCTGTCATCTCCCGATGTGGGTCTCGATGGCACCTAGGAGTTCATCCTTGGTGAATGGTTTGGTCAGGTAGTGCTCGCTGCCGACGATCCGCCCGCGGGCGCGGTCGAACAGGCCGTCCTTGGAGGACAGCATGATCACCGGGATGGAGCGGAAAACCTTGTTGTGCTTGATCAGGGAGCAGGTCTGATAGCCGTCCAGGCGCGGCATCATGATGTCCACGAACACAATGTCAGGCTCGTGGTCGGCGATCTTCGCCAGCGCATCGAAGCCGTCGATGGCGGTGAAAACCTCGCAGCCTTCCTTCGCCAGCAGGGTTTCCGCGGTGCGGCGGATGGTCTTGCTGTCGTCGATGACCAGTACCTTGAGGCCCTGGAGCTTCGCATTGGTGCCGGTCACTTTAGAGGGACTCCTTACAACCCTTGGGATGCAGCGTTAATAGTCGCCTGAGCATATGAAAGGCCGAGCTCGTTTTAACATATAGGAATGCCCTCGACCATGCCACCTGGTTCACGTTTTTAAGAAGTTCCATGCGAAACTGCCGTTATGAAAAACACAGGCCGCCTCGCCGTCGTCATGGACCCCATCGACGACATCAAGTACGCCAAGGACTCCACCCTCGCAATGCTGCTGGCCGCCCAGTCCCGGGGGTTCGAGCTGTACTACCTGGAACAGCAGGACCTTTTCGTCCGTGACGGCCGGGCAATGGGGCATGTCCGTCCCCTGGCAGTGCGCGCAGATCCCAAGTCCTGGTTCACGCTGGGCGAAGCCGCGGTCCAGCCGCTCGGTGGCTTCGAGTGCATCCTGATGCGCAAGGACCCCCCCTTCGACATGCAGTTCATCTACACCAGCTACATCCTGGAGCTGGCTGAAGCCCAGGGAGCGCTGGTGGCGAACCGTCCGCAGGGCCTGCGAGACATGAACGAGAAAGTCTTCACCGCCTGGTTTCCCCAATGCTGCGCCGCCACGCTGATCACTCGCGATATGGCTGACATGGGCGCGTTCCTGCGCGAACATGGCACGATTGTCTGCAAACCTCTCGACGGCATGGGCGGCCGCGGCATCTTCGTGATCGAACAGGGCGACAAGAACGCCAGCGCGATTTTCGAGTCGCAGACCCGGTACGGCGCTGAATACGCCATGGTGCAGCGCTACCTGCCCGACATCGTGACCGGCGGTGACTCCCGCGTGCTGCTGATCGACGGTGAGCCGGTCGAATACGCCCTGGCGCGCATTCCCGCAGGCCACGATAACCGCGGCAACCTGGCCGCCGGGGCCCAGGGCGTGGGCCGGCCGCTGAACGAACGCGATCGCTGGCTCGCGGGACAGGTCGGGCCGGTCCTGGCCGCGCGCGGCATGATCTTCGTCGGCCTGGACGTCATTGGCGGCTTCGTCACCGAGATCAACGTCACCAGCCCCACCGGCATCCGCGAACTGGACAAGCAGTTCCACATCGACATCGGCGACCGCTTCATCCAGGCGGTGGAGCGGCGTCTTGAAGCGCGCAGCCGCCACTGACGAAAGCCCCACCCGCATCCGCGAACGGCTGCTGATGACGGTGTTCATCGCAGCGCTGGTGCATGGCATGCTGATCCTGGGGCTGACCTTCGGCACTCCGCCCGTCCACTCCGGCGGGGGACAAGGCCTGGACGTGGTGCTGACCTCGGACGAGCTGCCGGATGCTGCCCGCAACGACAGCGCCGCTTACCTCGCCCAGCGCACCCAGGCCGGCTCCGGCAACACCGCAGAACACGTGCCGCTGCACAACCGCGCCGGCGCCCCCGGCGGCCCGGGACAGACAGGCGTGGACAAGCCCGGCAGGCAGGACCTGCAGGATGGTGGCACCCGGGCGGACGCACGCGTCATCGCAACCACGGCCATCAGCCCCCAGGTCCTCTACTTCGGTGAGGCGGACACCGACAGTCCGGACGCCGCGCACACCCGGCAACGCACGCCCGCAGGCACTGATGAGGTTGTCGATGACACCGGCCCCGTGCAGCTGCGGGGCCCATCGCGCGGTGGAACGCTGGCGCCGGACTCACGCAGGTACGCCTACGCCGCGTACCTCGTCAACTGGACCCGCCGGGTGGAGCGCGTGGGCACGCTGAACTTCCCCACCGCCGCGCGCCGCGCCGGCGTCACCGCAAGCCCCGTGATCAGGATGGTCATCGACGCCCGCGGCCGGTTGCGCAGTGCCCGGGTACAGCGTTCAAGCGGCTACCCCGACCTTGACCAGGCGGCGCTCGATATCCTCAGGCTGGCAAGCCCCTTCGATCCCTTTCCGCCGGACATGGCTGCCAGGACCCGCACACTGGCCTTCGCCTACGAGTTCCGGTTCACCGGCGGTCATGCCACCGCCAGCGACATCCAGGCCCAGCCATAGCCGGGCAGAAACCGACGCGGAACTCAGTTGAGCCAGCTGGCACACCGGGCCATACTTGAGGCACGTGACTGCCTCGAACTGGACCAATCACCTGCTGATCGCCATGCCAGCGCTGACGGATGCCGACTTCGCGCATTCTGTGACGCTGGTGTGCGAGCACAGCGCGGACGGCGCCCTGGGCATCGTCCTCAACAAGCCATCGCCCATGATGTTGCGGGACGTCCTGCAACAGATGAAGCTCCAGGCCCGGGACGAGCTCATCGGCGGCCAGCCGGTGCTGTTTGGCGGCCCGGTGCGCACCGACCGCGGCTTCGTCCTGCACCGGCCGGGCGGGGAGTGGGACTCCACCCACCGCGTTTCCGAACTCATCCAGGTCACCACCTCGCGCGACGTCCTGGCCGCCATTGCGCGCGGCGAAGGCCCCTCGGACGCCTATGTCGCGCTCGGCTTCGCGCGCTGGGACGCCGGGCAGCTGGAACGCGAGATCCGTGACAACGCCTGGCTGCCTGTGCCGGCCGACGAGCGCCTGCTGTTCAGCCTGCCCTTTGCGCAGCGCTGGCGGGCGTCCTGGCAGTTCCTGGGTGTCAAAGTCGAGACGCTCAGTCCCATCGCCGGCAACGCCTGAAGCCGTAAAGCTCCATGCCCCCGGACACCTCCCCCTACCCGGGCAGCCCCCCTGCGGGTCCGCTCGTCGCGCTGGCCTTCGACTTCGGTCACAAGCGCATCGGCCTGGCCGTGGGGTCCACCCTCACCGGCACTGCGGCCCCCCGCCCCGCCATCGCCATGCTGCCGGGCGGTCCGGACTGGGCCGCGATCGGTCGTGAGATCCGTGCCCAGGTGCCAAAGGTGCTGGTGGTCGGGGTCCCCTATAATGCTGATGGTTCCGAGAGCGTCATGGCCGGTGCCGCGCGCCGCTTCGCCCGCGAACTCGGCACGCGCTTCAACCTGCCGGTGGGTGAAGTCGACGAACGCTGGTCTTCCATCGAAGCCGGCGCCGCGCTCAAGCACCAGCGCGCCAGCGGCCAGCGCCGCAGACGGATACAGAAACAGGACATCGACAGTGCAGCCGCGGCGGTCATACTCACCCGCTGGCTGGCTGGTGAAGGAGACCTTGCAAGGTGAACGAAGGTACTGTGACCACCCACCCCCTGCCGCTGCAACTGCGCAGCGACGGCACACTGCGCCACCTCCTGACGCTTGAGGGGCTGAACCGCCGCCAGATCGAGCAGCTCCTGCAGCGGGCACAGGCTTTCGTCCGGCCGCTGGGGGCGACACCGCCCGCAACCCGCGATCTCGAAGGCGTCACGGTCGCCAATCTCTTCACCGAACCCTCGACCCGCACCCGCGTATCCTTCGAACTTGCGGCCAAGCGCCTGGGTGCCAGCGTCGTCAATCTGGAGGTGCAGCTGTCCTCCCGCGTGAAGGGCGAGAGCATGCTCAACACCATCTACACGCTCGAGTCGCTGCACGTGGACGTCATGGTGATCCGCGACGCGGAGGCCGGCATCCCCGGCCTCGTGGCCGATCACGTCAAGCCCCATGTGAGCGTGCTGTCCGCCGGCGAGGCCCACGTATCCCATCCCACCCAGGGCCTGCTGGATGCACTGACCATCCTGCAGCGCAAGCCGGACCTGTCGAAACTGGCGGTGGCCATCGTGGGAGACGTGCGCCACTCGCGCGTGGCCCGCTCCGCCTACGATGCCCTTACCCGGCTCGGCATCGGTGAGCTGCGCATCGTCGCCCCGCCGGTGTTCATGCCCGAGGCCGGCGAAATGCCGGGCTGCGCACGTCACACCACGCTCGCCAAGGGCCTGAAGGACGTGGACGTCATCATGATGCTGCGTATCCAGAAGGAGCGCATGAGCCAGGCGTCGCTGCCGGATGCCGACCGCTACTTCGCCAAGTACGGCCTGACGCCCGACCGGCTGCAGCTCGCCAGGCCCGACGCGATCGTGATGCATCCGCAGCCCATGAACCGCGGCATCGAGATCGCCTCGGACGTCGCCGACGGCCCGCAGTCCGTGATCCGCGACCAGGTGCGCAACGGCGTCGCGGTACGCATGGCGGTGCTGGCCGAGGTCATAGCCAATCGCGGCAGCCTGCCGCCCGCCTGACAGTTCACAGGCTTTTCGACACGCCATCGTTACAACAACGTTCGAGAACAGGGGAGAGACGATGAAGAAGACAAAGCTCGCACTGCTGCTGGCCGGCATGGTGCTGGCCGCGGGTCCCGCGTTCACCGTGCCGCAGGCCATGGCGGCAACCAGGGCCGTGGCGCCCGCCACCCTGGACCGCGCCCAGCTGCTAACCCTGGCCGACAACTACCTGGCGGCGCTGGTGGCGCATGACCCCGGCAAGGTCCCGCTGGCAGCGGACATCCGGATGGTGGAGAACGTCAAGCGCATCAAGCCGGGCGAGGGTCTGTGGAAGAGCGCAAGCGGCGCACCCACGACGTTCAAGATCCTGGTACCCGATCCCTACTCGCAGGAGGTCGGCGGCATGGTCATGATGCAGGTCGACGGCAAGCCGGCGCAGGTGGGCTTGCGCCTCAAGCTGGCCGGCGGCAAGATCGTCGAAGCCGAGCACCTGGTGGTGTTTCCGCGTGAACAGAGCCTGGCGAACCTGCAGGCCCCGCGGCCGCAATTCGCCCTGCCAATCCCCTACGAGTACCGCGACTCCCGCGGCCGGCTTGTGCACATCGCCAAGTCCTACTACGACGCGCTGGACAACAACAACGGCTACCTGGCGCCCTTCGCGGACGACTGCGAGCGCCACGAGAACGGCTTCCGCACCGCGCCCAGCGGCGGCCCCTCCCTGACGCACGGTCCCAGCCCCGTGGCAGCGGCAGCGCGTCCGCCGGGCCTGGTCGGCCTGCAGACCTGCACCACACAGATCAACTCAGGGGTGTTCCAGTACATCACGACCATCGACGATCGCCGCGTCGAGGTCGCCGACGAGGTCGATGGGCTGGCGCTGGGCTTCTCGCACTTCCATCATCCGATGACGCAGAAGAAGTTCAAGATCTTCAATAACCCGGACCGGGACATCTCGGACATGAGCAATCAGAAGCCGTTCGACATGCCGGCCATGCACATCTTCAAGATCTGGGGCGGCCAGATCCACGAAATCGAGGCCATGGGCATCATGGCGCCGCTCGATTCCCCCACCGGCTGGGAGTAGCCCTCAGCCGAAATTGATCTTGGCTTCGAGGTTGGCCCTGGAGTCAGCGTGCTGCAGGGCCTCCTCCATCGAGACCCGTCCGCTCTTGACCAGCGAGTGCAGCGCCACGTCGAAGCTCTGCACCCCGCGCTCGCTGCTGGCGATGATGGCCTCCTTGATGCCGGTCACGTCGCCCTTCTTGGTCAGCTCGCTGATGTGCGGTGTGTTGAGCATGACCTCCACCGCCGCCACGCGCCTGGCGTCCCGGCCCATTACCAGCCGCTGCGCGATCACCGCCCGCAGGTACTGCGACAGGTCCAGGAACACCTGGTTGTGCTGGTCGCGCGGAAACATGTTGATGATGCGGTCCAGCGTCTCGGCGCAGTTGTTCGCATGCAGCGAGGCTATGACCAGGTGCCCCGTGCCGGCCAGGCTGATGGCCGCCTCCATGCTTTCGCGGTCCCGGACCTCGCCGATCAGGATCACGTCCGGTGCGGCGCGCATCACGCTGCGCAGCGCGCGCTCGAAGGACTTGGTGTCAAGCCCCACCTCGCGCTGGTTGACGATGGAGCGCTTGTTGGTGTGCAGGAACTCGATCGGGTCCTCGATGGTGACAATATGGTCCGATGAGCTTTCGTTGCGGAAATTGATCATCGCGGCGATGGAAGTGGATTTGCCCGAACCGGTCGCGCCCACCACCAGCACCAGGCCGCGCTTGAGCATGATGAGGTCCCGCAGCACCTCGGGCACGCCGAGCGCCTCCAGGCGCGGCATTTCGCCCGCGATGTAGCGCAGCACCACCGAGGGGCAGCCGCGCTGCATGAAGATCGCCACGCGGAACCGGCCCAGGCCGGTATGGGAGATGGCGAAGTCAATCTCCAGGTCGCGCGCAAAGCGCTCCTTCTGCTCCGCGTTCATCAGCGCGTAGGCAGTCTGGCGCACCACATCAGCGGTGAGGACGTTCTTGTTGACCGGGTAGATCGCACCCTCGATCTTGATCTTGATCGGCGCGTTGGCGGTGAAGAACAGGTCCGATGCCTTCTTTTCCACCATGAGGTTGAACAGCGGCCGGGTGTTCAGCCCGCCCTGCGCGGCCGGCGACGGCTCAGTCACCGGGTCCACCTGTGCCACGCTGGCGTCGACCGTCTCCTCCTCCACGGGCTTCACCGGTGCTGCCCCTCTTCGTCCTCATCGAGGATGGACAGGCTGCCGTCGTCCACCTGCCTGACCTCCCGCTTGCTTTCGAGCTTCACCCGCAGGCGCAGCTCGTTCTTGGAATCGGCGTTGCGCAGTGCATCCTCGTACGAGACATGACCGGCCTCGAACAGTTCGAACAGCGCCTGGTCGAAGGTCTTCATCCCCAGGCGGTTGGAACGTGACATGACCTCCTTGATCTTGGCCACCTCGCCCTTGAAGATCAGGTCCTGGATCAGGGGCGAGTTGAGCATGATTTCCATGGCGGCGATGCGGCCCTTGCCGGTCTCGCGCGGGATCAGGCGCTGGGAGATCAGCGCGCGGGTGTTCAGCGACAGATCCATGAGCAGCTGCTCGCGGCGCTCGTCCGGGAAGAAGTTGATGATGCGGTCGAGGGCCTGGTTGGCGCTGTTGGCGTGCAGCGTGGCCAGCACCAGGTGCCCGGTCTCGGCGAACTGGATGCCGTATTCCATGGTTTCGCGGTCACGGATCTCGCCGATCAGGATGAGGTCGGGAGCCTGGCGCAGGGTGTTGCGCAGCGCCGCCTGCCAGGACTCGGTGTCCACGCCGACCTCGCGCTGGGTCACCACGCAATCCTTGTGCGGGTGGACGTACTCCACGGGGTCCTCGATGGTGACGATGTGCCCGCGGCTGTTCTCGTTGCGGTGGCCGATCATCGCGGCGAGGGTGGTGGATTTGCCGGAGCCGGTGCCGCCGACGACCATCACCAGTCCGCGCTTGGACATGACCACCTCCCTGAGGATGGGTGGCAGGTCCAGCTCCTCCAGCGAGGGGATCTTGGAATTGATCAGGCGCAGCACGGCGCCGACACTGCCCTGCTGCACGAAGGCGTTGACGCGGAAGCGGCCGATGCCCGGGGGGGCGATGGCGAAGTTGCACTCCTTGGTGGCGTCGAATTCCTTGGTCTGGCGGTCGTTCATGATCGCCCGCACCAGGGTCGCCGCCTGCTCCGGGGTGAGCACGCGCTCGCTTTGCGGGCGGACCTCGCCGTCGATCTTGATGGCCGGCGGGAAGCCGGCGGTGACAAACAGGTCCGACGCCTTGCGCTCGATGACCCGCTTGAGCAGGTCCTGCATCAGCCGTATGGCTTGATCGCGGTCCATCAGAGCGCGTCCTTGTTGGCCGCCTTGTAACGGGCTTCTTCCTTGCTCACCACGCCGCGGGACACGAGGTCCGCCAGGCACTGGTCCAGGGTCTGCATGCCGTTGGCCTGGCCGGTCTGGATCGCCGAGTACATCTGGGCGATCTTGCCCTCGCGGATCAGGTTGCGGATGGCCGGGGTGCCGATCATGATCTCGTGCGCCGCGATGCGTCCGCCGCCGCTCTTCTTCAGCAGCGTCTGCGAAATCACCGCCCGCAGGCTCTCGGACAGCATGGAGCGCACCATCTCCTTTTCCGCCGCGGGGAACACGTCGACCACGCGGTCGATGGTCTTGGCCGCGGAGCTGGTGTGCAGGGTGCCGAAAACCAGGTGGCCGGTCTCGGCGGCCGTCAGCGCCAGGCGGATGGTCTCCAGGTCGCGCATTTCACCGACCAGCACGATGTCCGGGTCCTCCCGCAGCGCCGAGCGCAGCGCCTCGGTGAACCCCAGCGTGTCACGGTGGACCTCGCGTTGGTTCACCAGGCTGCGCTTGGACTCGTGCACGAACTCGATCGGATCCTCGATCGTGATGATGTGATCCGGACGGTTGTCGTTGATGTGGTTGATCATGCCCGCGAGCGTGGTGGACTTGCCCGAGCCGGTGGGGCCGGTCACCAGCACCAGGCCGCGCGGCAGCATGCACAGGTCGCGGAAGATCTTCGGGGTGCCGAGGTCGTCCAGGGTCAGGATCTGGGAGGGGATGGTGCGGAACACCGCGCCCGCGCCCCGGTTCTGGTTGAAGGCATTGACACGGAAACGCGCCAGCTTTGGAATCTCGAACGAGAAGTCGGTCTCGAAGAACTCCTCGTAGGCCTTGCGCTGCTTGTCGTTCATGATGTCGTACATCATTTCGTGGACCTGCTTGTGGTCCAGCGCGTCGACGTTGATGCGGCGCACATCACCGTTCACCCGGATCATCGGAGGCAGACCTGCCGACAAGTGGAGGTCAGAAGCCTTGTTTTTGACCGAGAAGGCCAGCAGTTGGGTGATATCCATGGATGATGTCGGCTGTCATTCGTTACAGACCCATTATGGCGACGATCGCGAACAACCTGCAACTCGTACGAAACCGGATACAGGCGGCGTGTGCACAAACGGGGCGTCCTGCCGACAGTGTCACGCTGCTGGCCGTCAGCAAAACGTTTCCAGCCGTAACGGTGCGCGACGCATTTCACGCTGGGCAGCGCTGGTTTGGTGAAAACTATGTGCAAGAGGCGCTCGACAAGATCGCCGAACTGGCCGACCTGCGCGAGCA
>DAIDKA010000299.1 GCA_027451085.1 Gammaproteobacteria bacterium | reverse complement strand
CATGGTTCGGTGGGGGAAGTATGGAACATCGCCAAGGCAGCCGGAATCCCACATCCATGGCAATCCGGATCGAACTTCCCTCAGCCATATTGCCCGCTCGCATCGTGAACATGAGTCTGAGTGGCGCACTGGTCGAGATCGGTGTGCGGATCCCTGAGCACGCCCGCGTGATCGTGGTGAGTGCGGCGAGTCAAAGAGGTGCTGGACCGTGGCGAATCCCGGCTCATGTGGTCCGCAGCACCAGTCATGGCGTTGGATTGGAGTGGGATCAATTTGCGCCGCTGCCGATCCTTGAGCAGATGCGTCGGGAGGGTTTGCCTCGGCGCAGACCGTCACCGCGCCCTACGGGCAGTTCATCGCTGCTGCGGCCAGCCGGTCCGGCTGAGGATCAGATGATGGGTTCCGCCAGCCTGCCGATGGCGTGAAAGACGGCAGTTTCCTGAGGTCACCGGGTGTGCGCTCACGCGGGGCCGGCCGGCCCTTTTCACACCATGGGCTCAGCCCAGCGCGCGGACGCTCGCAGCCAGACGGCTCTTGTGGCGGTCGGCCTTGTTGCGGTGGATGATCTGCTTGTTCACCAGCGAATCGATCACCGGCACGACTTCCTTGTAGGACGCGGTGGCGGCTTCTTTGTTGCCGGACTCGACGGCGGCAGTGACCTTGCGCACGGCGCTGCGCATGCGCGAACGCAGTGCAACGTTACGTGCGCGGTGCTTCTCGGCCTGGCGAGCGGCTTTTTCCGCGGACTTCGTATTGGCCACAAAACTCTCCGGAACAGTGGTAAGCGGGGCCGTCAGACCCCGGAAAAGGGGCGCTAGTCTGCTCAAGGGTCCGGCTGCTGTCAATGTCTTCTTCCGGCCGCCGCGAGTCGACTTCCCCTATACTTGACGGACCTTTTGGCGATCCTTTTTTACGCCGGCCCCGAAGGGCCCGGCCTGACACAAGCCTGATGCATCTCATTCGCGGCTTTCCGCCGCCGGGCCGGGTCCCGGCAGGCGGTGCCATCACTGTCGGTACCTACGACGGCCTGCACCGCGGACATCAGGTGTTGCTGGGTCGGTTGCGCGAGCATGCCGGACGTCTGGGCAGACCCGCGGTCATGCTGACGTTTGAGCCTACCCCGCGAGAGTATTTCACTCCGCAGGATCCGCCGGCGCGGCTGACTTCGTTCCGGGAGCGCTGGCGCTGCCTGGCGGGGTTTGATCTTGCGCACCTGACGGTACTGCGCTTCGGCGCCGCCGTGCGCGGGCTGACTGCGCAGCAGTTCATCGATCGTCTGGCGGGCAGCTTCGAGCCCGCGGTGGTGGTGATCGGGCACGACTTCCGGTTTGGCCGCGGGGGTGCCGGTACACCGGAGTTGCTGCGGGATGCCGGCCGGCGCCTGGGGTTCGAGGTTGACGTCGTGGAGCCGGTGACGCTGGAGGGCGCGCGCGTCAGCAGCAGCGCGGTCCGCGAGGCGCTGGCGCGCGGTGAACTGGTGCAGGCCGAGATGCTGCTGGGGCGGCCGTTTGCCCTCACGGGCCGGGTGGTTCGCGGTGAGCAGCTGGGCCGTAAGCTGGGATATCCGACGGCCAATGTGCGCTTCCGGCGCCGGCGATTGCCGGTGGGCGGAATTTACGCCGTGCGGATCGATGTGCGCGGCGGGCCCCAGGGCCTGCCGGGCGTGGCCAGCATCGGCACGCGTCCCACGGTGGGTGGGGTGGAGCCGCTGCTGGAGGCGCATGTCTTCGATTTCAGTGGCGACCTTTATGGCCGCGAGATCCGCGTGGAATGCGTGCGGTTCCTGCGATCGGAACTGCGCTTCGAGTCGGTCGAGGTCATGGTGGAGCAGATCCACCGCGATGCCGGCCAGGCGCGGCAGGTGCTGGGTTGTCCCGCGGCTGTGCCGGTCGAGTGACTGAGCGCGATGAAAGCTATTTTGAATTGAACAACGTCGATACCTGAACAGAGAACGCTCCGTGCCTGACTACAAGTTGACCATCAACCTGCCGCAGACCAGCTTTTCCATGAAGGCCGATCTCGCGCAGCGTGAACCGAAAATGCTGCGCGACTGGGAGGCGAGGGACCTGTACGGCCGGATTCGCGCTGCCTCCAGGGGGCGGCCGCTGTTCGTGCTGCACGACGGCCCGCCGTATGCCAACGGTGCGATCCACCTGGGCCATGCACTGAACAAGATCCTCAAGGACATCATCATCAAATCGCGGCAGCTGGACGGCTTCGATGCACCGTACACGCCCGGCTGGGACTGCCACGGCCTGCCCATCGAGCAGCAGGTGGAAAAGAAGCACGGCCGTCCGGGGCAGAAGCTGGACGCCAATGCCTTCCGCGCTGCCTGCCGCGCCTATGCCACCGAACAGGTGAACCTGCAGCGCACGGACTTCAAGCGCCTGGGGGTGCTGGGCGACTGGGACAATCCCTATCTCACCATGGCGCCGGCCTTCGAGGCGCAGCAGATCCGCATGCTGGGACGCATCATCCAGCGCGGGCATCTGTACCAGGGCGTCAAGCCCGTGCATTTCTGCTTCGACTGCCGCTCGGCGCTGGCCGAGGCCGAAGTGGAGTACGAGGACGTCACTTCGCCGGCCATCGACGTCGCGTTCGCGGTGGTGGATGGCGCTGACTTCGCCAGGCGTACGGGAGTGCCTGCGGCGGCCCTGGGCGATGCCGGCGCGGACCTTGTCATCTGGACCACGACGCCCTGGACGCTGCCGGCCAACCAGGCCGTGGCACTGAACAAGGACTTCCAGTACCAGCTGCTGCGCATGCAGCTGGGCGGCCGGGTACGCAACCTGGTGCTGGCCGCTGATCTGGCCGAGGCCTGCCTCGAGCGCTTCGGCGCCGAGGATGCGGCGATGCTGGGGCAGTTCACGGGCGACGCGCTGGAGGGCCTGGCGCTGCGGCACCCGCTCCAGCCGCGCCAGGTGCCGGTGATCCTGGGGGAGCATGTCACCGCCGATGCCGGTACCGGCGCCGTGCATACCGCGCCCGCCCATGGCCTCGAGGACTTCGCCGTCAGCCGCCGTTACGACCTGCCGGTGGTGAACCCGGTGGGCAATGACGGACGCTTCCTGCCTGATACGCCGCTGGTGGCGGGCATGAAGCTGGAGGAAGGCGGACGCCTGATCATCGAGACCCTGGGGCAAAGCGGGGCACTGCTGCGCCACGAGTCCCTGCGCCACAGCTACCCGCATTGCTGGCGCCACAAGTCGCCGGTGGTGTTCCGCACCACGCCGCAGTGGTTCATCAGCATGGACGCCAAGGGGCTGCGCGCCAATGCACTGCGTGACATCCCGGACGTGCAGTGGACGCCGGCCTGGGGGCAGGCGCGCATCACCGGCATGATCGAAAACCGCCCCGACTGGTGCATCTCGCGCCAGCGCACCTGGGGCGTGCCGCTCGCCCTGTTCGTGCACAAGACCACCGGCGAGCTGCATCCGCGTACGCAGGAGCTCATCGAGGAGGTGGCGCAGCGGGTGGAGCAGGGCGGCATCGAAGCCTGGTTCTCACTGGAGCCTGCGGTACTGCTGGGAAGCGAAGCGGCTGACTACGACAAGCTCAAGGATGTCATGGACGTGTGGACGGACTCGGGCAGCAGCTTCGAGGTACTGGCCCGCATGCACCCGCAACTGCCGGCACCCGTGGACCTGTACCTGGAAGGTTCCGACCAGCACCGCGGCTGGTTCCACAGCTCGCTGCTGGTGTGCGAGGCGCTGTATGGCAGGCCACCTTACAAGGGCGTGCTCACCCACGGCTTCACCGTGGATGAGAAGGGCCGCAAGATGTCCAAGTCCTTAGGCAATGTCATCCTGCCGCAGAAGGTGGTGAGCACACTGGGTGCCGATGTGCTGCGCCTGTGGGTGGCCGCCACGGACTATGCCAACGAGATGACCGTGTCGGATGCGCTGATCGCGCGCATCGCGGATGCCTATCGCCGCATGCGCAACACCGCTCGCTTCCTGCTCGGCAACCTCAACGGATTCGATCCTTCGAAGGACATGGTGCCAGCGGCGGACCTCACGGCGCTGGACCGCTGGGCGATTGCGCGCACGGCACAGCTGCAGGGCGAGATCGTGGAGGCCTACCGGCAGTACGCGTTCCACCTGGTCTATCACAAGGTGCACAACTTCTGCATCGTGGACCTGTCGGCGCTGTACCTCGACATCGTGCGCGACCGGCTCTACACCACTCCCGCCGGCAGTCATGCGCGCCGCTCGGCGCAGACCGCGCTCTACCACATCGCCCACGCCATGGTGCGCTGGCTGGCACCGGTGCTGTCGTTCACCGCCGAGGAAATCTGGCCGCTGCTGCCGGGCGCGACCGGCGAGTCGGTGTTCATGGCACAGTGGCATACGCTGCCGCAGGGCGTCGCCGGTGAAGTCGACTGGAATGCATTGTTCGGCCTCAAGCGCGACGTGGCGCGCGAGCTGGAACGGCTGCGCGAATCCGGCGCGATCGGCGCGCCGCTGGACGCAGAGGTCGACATCCACTGCGGGCCGTCGGAGTTCAAGCGCTTCAATGCCCTGGAGGACGAACTGCGCTTCTTCCTCGTGACCTCCGAAGCGCGCGTGCATCAGGTCTCGCAGGCGCCGGCAGGCGCGGTGGCAGCGACCGAGGCGGCACGCGAGGGCGTGTGGGTCACGGTGCGCGCCGCAAAACACGCCAAGTGCGTGCGCTGCTGGCACCACCG
>DAIDKA010000298.1 GCA_027451085.1 Gammaproteobacteria bacterium | reverse complement strand
CAACCGCCACCGCCAGCATCACGGGGGTCGCCAGCAGCACCGCCAGGCCTCCCAAGGCCAGGTCCATGGCGCGCTTGAGGACTGCATCCATGCCATGGAAGGGTGTGTCGCACACGGACAGCGCCGCCATGCCGTTGATCTCGACCAGGCGCCCCTGGATCAGGTCGAATGCAAAGGCGTCCGGCACGAAATAGACCGACGCGGTGGTGTCGCGCAGCGCATTCACCAGTTCGCTCATCCGCGGCACCTTGCTCAGGGGCAGGGCGATGTACACCACGTCCACGTTGTGGGCGCGCACGAAGTCGGCAACGTCCTTGCAGTGCCCCGCCAGCTTGTCGAGCTGCGGCATGCCCGCCAAGCGGTCGGCGCTGCGAAAGTCGAAGTAGCCCATGAAGCCCGGAACGGGCAGCCGGCGGGACAGCTCGTAACCCACCTCATTGACGCCGATGATGATGTAGGTGGGCGCCGATGCGCCGTGGGCCGCGAACCAGTGGACGCGCTGGCGCAGTGCATGCACGGCCGAAAGCAGCACGGGCGTCGCCAGGAACCAGGTGAGCACCACCTTGCGCGACAGCTCGGAGCTGGTCTTGAATGCAAAGGCCCCGAACAGCAGCACCGCAACCACTGCGGCCCACTGCGCGAAGATGCGGGCGTACTGGCGCGAGAACTGCGAGAACGCGTGCCCTGTTTCACGCAGGCTCAGGCGGCTGAAGACCTGTTCCGCGAGCATGAAAACCAGGGTGCCATAGGCGCCCAGTGCGGGCGTATAGCGGTCGCGGTAGAGGAATTCGCTCACGAACAGGGTCAGCAGCACGATCAGGGGGTCGAATTGCCGCAGCAGCACGACCACTGCAGGTTCGACGTTGCCTAACCTGATGCGCCGGTGGGCCACCGGTTCAGCTACGGACATTGAGGTTCCTTGCCCGCTGCGGCTGTTGTGGGATCTTTAACCATAGTCAGTGATGCACGATCTGCAACTTACATGCCACGAACATGATCGAACTCCTGTCATGCAAAGCCCGGACAGCGCCTGACTGCGGCCAAAGGTACTTTCCCGAAGCTTGTCCCACAGTTATTTACCGGCACAAGCCAGGAAAGCCCCACTTTCCATAAAGTGCGATTAAGTGCACATTATCCGGGTTCAGGGGCAGCTTATAAATGTACTGCTCGCTTCCTGTCCGTGACTGGGGTCACGGTGTGTCGCATGGCGACGACATATGATCGGCCAGGCGTGGCGTCTGTGCGCGGATCCGCGGTTGTTTGCCTGTTTTCTTAATTGATCTGGAGTGGGAGCTTAGGTACGGATGAGACTCAACGCATTTGCCGTCGCCGGGTTGGCTGCGCTGGCGGCCTGGGGCGCTGGCGCCGGCGGCGTTGCGCAGGGCGCTGCCACGCCGGCCGTATCCCCGCAGGCTCAGACCCAGCAGGTTCAGCAGCCTGCACCCCCGGCCAAGGGCGTTTCTCCCGACTATGTGATCGGGCCCGGAGATGAGCTGCAGGTGTTCGTGTGGCGCGATCCGGAACTGACGACCACCGTGCCGGTGCGGCCGGACGGCAAGATCTCCACTCCGCTCGATGAGGACATGGTGGCCGTGGGCAAGACGCCCCAGCAGCTTTCCCGCGACATTGAAAAAGTCCTCTCGATCTACGTGAAGTCGCCGCAGGTGAACGTGATCGTCACCAAGCCGGCGAACGCCTTCAGCCAGGTCAAGGTCATCGGCCAGGTATTGCACCCGGCCTCGGTGCCCTACCGTGAAGGCATGACGGTGCTGGACGCGGTGCTTGCCGTAGGTGGCCTGTCCACGTTTGCCGCCGGCAACCGCGCCCACCTCGTGCGGATGGAAAACGGCAAGCAGGTGGACCTGCCGATGAAGCTCGATGCGCTGATGAACAGCGGCGACATGAGTCAGAACCTGGCGTTGCGTCCGGGTGATGTGCTGGTGGTGCCCGAGAGCCGGTTCTAGTGGCTGGGGGCCTCAAGTGAATACTTCACTGCAGCAGCTGTTCGACCAGTTCCGGGGAACATGGCGCTTCCGCTGGCACGCCGTCAGCGCCGCCGCCGTGCTTGCCGCCCTGGGGTGGTGCGTGGTCTTTGCGCTGCCGGACCGCTACGAGGCGGTCACCCAGGTGCTGGTGGACAGCCGCACTGCCCTGAAACCGGCGCTGCAGGGACTGACCAACGGCACGGATCTCAGTGCCGCCATCGACTCCATCCGTTCGTCGCTGCTGGTGGATGACCAGCTGTGCCCCGTGGCCGAGAGTGCCGGCATGGCGCCCGGTTGCAGCCGCAATCCGGCTGCGGCCATGACGGCGCTGGCCGCGATCCGCAACAAGGTCAAGTTCGACATGCAGGACTTGAGTGGCGGCGGGTACGGCAACGGTGCCGCGGGCACCATGATCTCCATTTCCTACCAGGATCCGAGCCGCGAGCGGGCGCGGCAGCTGGTTGCGGGGCTGCTGGATGAACTGCGGGCGCAGATGCTGGGTGGCACGGTCAAAGGCTCCGAGCAGGCGCAGAAGTTCCTCGAGTCCCAGCTTCAGGACTACCAGCAGCAGCTGAAGGCCGCGGAGGACAAGCTGGCAGCCTTCAAGGCTGACCATCTGGGCATGCTGCCCGCGGGTGACGGCGGTGACGCCGGCACGGGTGGTGG
>DAIDKA010000297.1 GCA_027451085.1 Gammaproteobacteria bacterium | reverse complement strand
GCGCCGCGGCTCCGGCCGTGAACTGCTCATCCAGCGTCACGGATTGCGCCGCGTGCTGCTGGCGGGGTGGATAAGTGAAACGCACGACATACATCACGTCATGCTGCGCTGCGAGGCTTCCCGGCAGGTCCGCCACATACTCGAACTGGTACTGCCGGCTGGTGGTGATCACCGTGAGATTGGTCTGCACCGATGCCGCGCGTGGCTTGAGGAACAGGTGGTTGCCTTGTGCCACGAAGGACAGGCCCTCGATATCGCCGGCGGCAAGCCCGACGAAACGCTCGTCCTGCTCGAACTGCAGGTCGATCTGATATCCCACCACCCCGTGCAGACTGTATACCTGCGCGGCGTCATAACCTGCGGTCCTGATGCGCGAATCCGTCCCCTGCGGCTGTGGCATCACGCCGGCCGCGGCCCACGTTGCGGACACGGCCAGCACGGCGAGCAGCGTATGTGCAGCAACCAGGTGCAGCGGGCGGCGCGGCGCCGCTGTGACCCGCTTCATGACCTGTCCCCCGCGCCGGCCACAGCCTGACCCTGCACCGCTGCTGGTTCCGCCGGCGCCTCCTGCTCCACCCGGTACTCCGCGATGCGCAGCCCGAGGGGATTGAGGCCGCGTTGTCGCGGGTCCTTCGCTGGCGCCGAATACTGGTAGCGCACGGCGGCGATCCAGTGAGTCAACTGTTCCGCCGCATCCGGCGCCGGGCGCAGGCGACGGACGAAACGGATTTGCGCCAGTCCTCCGGCCCGCTCCACCTTGAGGAAGGTTACTGAAATGACCTGGGCACGCACCGTGGTGCCATCCCGGTACAGGTTGAGCGGTGACGCCGGGTTGCTGCGCTTCCACTGCGCGTACCAGGCCTGGTTGCGCTGCGCCGTATGGAATGCGCCGCACTCGTTGTAGTCGCTTTCCGCGGTATCGAAGTTGAAGCGCTCGCAGGTCGTCACGTAGTGTGTCAGCAGGTAGCGCGTCACCAGCTGGGGCATCTCCTGCGTACCGGTGTACTGCGGCACGACGTCCACGATGCCCGTGCTGTTGTCCACCCGGATGACGAATGGTTCCACCCGCTTGAGCGGCGTCAAGGCGGCAAGCGCCACCGCGCAGGCGACGGCACAGGCCCAGCCACCACCGGCAGCCCAGCGCCAGGTGCGCACCGCCTCGCGCCACTGGCGGACCCGGTCCGCGTCCCACGAGGCGCTTTCCTTCCAGTACCCGGACAGTTCAGGTTCGACGCTCATGCGCCGCGCTCCGCGTGAGCAGGTGCCGTGGCCGCGGACGGCCCGGCAGCCGCGGGGCTTGCATTGATGGGCCGCATGCCCGTGCCGCAATCCACCGGCACCGCGTGCGGAGTGCTGCAGCCCGCAGCTGTCAGCACCACGGCGATGACCCCGGCCACCGCAGCCCTGCTCATGATTCCGTTCAACCGGTTTTCCATCGTGCGTCCCTCCGGGCATTGAATGTGTGCTCAGCGCAGCAGCCGCGCCATCAGCAGCAGCCGTGACAGGCCGCGGCTCACCGTACCCATGGTGCTGAGCGATCCCGCGCCTGCGAGTGAAGCCGCAATCGGCATCACCTGGCGCATCACCAGCAGCACCAGCACCGACACCAGCAGCATGTCGAGCGCATCCACCGTGAGGATGGCGCCGCCTCGCGCCGCGGTCTGGGCGGCATAGGAATCGACGAGCTGCAGCAACAATGCGTCCAGCAGCACCGTAAGGATGGTCACCAGGGCGTAGTTGGTCAGCTGCATGAGCCAGGAATCGAACAGCCGCCGCGTGCTATCGAACAACAACAGCGTCACGAACAGCGGGCCCAGCGCCAGCAGCACCGCCAGCGCAATGCTCGACAGCGCTATCAGGAACATGGTGTAGACGCAAAGCAGGCCCATGAGCACCCACACCAGGATGCCCGCAAGGTAGAACCCCGCGTCGCCGTTGAACACACCGCCCTTGTTCCACAGCAGGTCCGCCACCGCGCCACCGTGCTGCCAGATGGAGTCGATGGTGCCGACCGGATTGCCGGTGCCGACGATCGATGCGGCCAGCTGCGCCGGGGCCGAATAGAAGGTGTCGACGATGACCGTGTTGTACAACCACAGCCGCAGCGCAACGCCGAGCACCACCGCCAGCGTCACGATGCGCCTGATGCCCGTCGACAGCGGTTCCTCGATCCGTCCGGTCAGCATCAGCCAGCCCCAGACCATGACGTACAGCGTTCCCATCGTGACCACCGCCGGTTCCAGCGCCCCGGACAGCAGCGCAGTGTTGTCGCCGACATAGCTCGTCAGTTGGCCGTTGAGCCACGACCAGAAGGTTTCAAAGAAGCCCATGGTCCTCTCCCGCGTGGGTTACGGCGCCGGCTCGAAACGGGTGGCGAAGTCGCCGTGCCCGGCGATGACCTGCTCGCGGGCGCGCTGCTGATCAGTCCAATGCCGGGCCTGCAGCGCCTGGTACAGCGTCTGCATCTTGGTCTGTTCGTTCTGCAGCATGCTCTGTTCGGCCGCGATCCTCGCCTGCAGGTCGAGGGCGGCCTTGGGATCCGCCGTGGTTCCAACGGCATCGATGAGCTGCTGCAGGGAGGCAAAGCGGCCGCTGGAATCGGCCAGGGCCGCGCCGGCCACACCCTGCAGTGACGCTGCGGTGGAGCGCGCTTCCAGCAGCCGCTGCCGGTCTGCTGCCGGTAACAGCGCCAACTGACCATCATCCAGCACCGCACTTGATGCAGACGCAGCCTGCACCGCCGATGACAGGCCCGGATATGCCCCGCCACCCTGCAGGGCCGCCGCCAGGCTCGATTCGCTGCTCGGCAGGTAATTGCGCACCTGGCCGGCGAGCAGGTTCTGCATGCCCCGGGTCCCGGTGAGCGACTGGTACTCGGCCTGTGCCTGCTGCAGTTCACCGCGGGCGGTCTGCAGCGTCTGATCGAGAGTCGCGACCTCCTGCACCAGCTGCGCAATCGCCCCGACATCGATCACCGCCCACTGTGCGTGCGCCCCCCGTGCCTGCAGCAGGCCGCAGACGGATACCAGCACCAGCATCCAGGTCTTCAGTGTATTCATCGCCGTTCTCCCCTGGTTGATGAAGTCCGCGCACCCGCAGACGGGATCTGCTCACCGGTCATGAACGCGTCGAGCCAGTCTTGCGGACGCTCACCGACAACCGCCATGAGCTCGCGCAGACGCTGCACCGCCGCTGCCCGCCCGGAGATGACGGCAAGCTCCGCCTCGAAGCCGCGCAAATCCAGCTGGCACACGACGCTGTGGTGGCCCTGCTTCACCAGGAACGCACGCGAACCCGGCCCCAGCTGTTCACGGATCAGACGGAACTGCCGCTCCGACAGGCCCAGGCCGTCGACGTATTCCTCGTGCGAAGCATCCGGATTGGGGAAGAAGATTTTTGTGGGCGTCTGCTCCACGATGGTGCGGCTGATCGGGCTGTCCATGACATCGCTGAGGCTCTGGGTCGCCATGCACATGACACCGTTCAACTTGCGCCAGGTCTTCGGGCCGTCCTTGGCGAAGCCCTCGAACGCCTCGTCGGACAGCAGGCGCCAGAATTCGTCCATCCAGCACACCAGTCGGCGACCGTCGAGCATCTGCCGCACCAGGTGAAACAGGTACAGCGTCAGCGGCGCGCGAACCACGGGATTGTCGAGAAAGTCCGTGACGTCGAAACCCACCGCGGGGCGCTCTGCAAGCCGTCCTGCCAGTGAATCCACCGCGTTGTCGAACACCCAGGCGTAGTCCCCGCGGGTGCTGTGGCACCAGCGCGCAAGCCTCGCGTGGACTCCTTCCGGATCGGTCGGATCAAGGAACTCCACCAGGCGTGACAGGCGGCGGGCTTCAGGCTGCAATGCCAGGGTTCCGCGCAGCGCGTGGTCGAGATCCGCCTCCTCCCGCAC
>DAIDKA010000296.1 GCA_027451085.1 Gammaproteobacteria bacterium | reverse complement strand
AAAACCCGCGCGTGGCTCAGGCGCCAGATGCAGGTCACGCCGGCCGACGATGGCGCACTGGTAGTACAGCTGCACGTCTTCAGGCGTGAATTCGCCGGCCAGGCGCCTGAGCAGCGCCCCCTCGTAGATCTCATCACCCTCGTAGTCGGGGACCACCTGCGCGAGCGCCACGCGCACGAGCAGCGCGGCGAACTCATCCAGCAGCTGGGCGTGGTCGGGTGCCCACTGCTCCAGCTCCGCGGCCCAGCGCACGACGTTCGCCGCATCGGGCTGCGTGAACAGGTGCGCCAGCTGCACCACATGGTCCCGGGCCACCGTGCCCAGCATGTCACGCACCTGGGCCTCGCCCACCCGGCCACCGCCGAAGGCGATCACCTGGTCGAGCAGCGACAGGCCGTCGCGCATGCTGCCGTCGGCCGCCTGCGCCAGCAGCTTCAGGCCCGCCTGTTCATAGTCAACGCCCTCCTGCTCCAAGATGAACTTCATGCGCTCGGCAATCAGCGCCACCGGCAGGCGCTTGAGGTTGAATTGCAGGCAGCGCGAGAGCACCGTGGGCGGGAGCTTCTGCGGATCGGTGGTGGCCAGCAGGAACTTCACCCGCGGCGGCGGCTCCTCCAGCGTTTTCAGCAGCGCGTTGAAGGAGCTGGTGGACAGCATGTGCACCTCGTCGATCAGGTACACCTTGCAGCTGCCGCGGGTGGGCGCGTACTGCACGTTGTCCAGCAGTTCGCGTGTGTCATCGACCTTGGTGCGTGAGGCCGCATCGACCTCGATGAGGTCCACGAAGCGCCCCTCGTCGATCTCGCGACAGCTGGAACACTCCCCGCAGGGGTTGGCCGACATGCCGCGCTCGCAATTCAGGCAGCGGGCGAGGATCCGGGCGATCGTGGTCTTGCCTACACCGCGGGTGCCGGTGAACAGGAAGGCGTGATGCACGCGGCCGGAATCCAGTGCATGGGTCAGTGCCTTGCGCACATGTTCCTGGCCGGTGAGTTCCGCAAAGCTGCGGGGGCGCCATTTGCGCGCCAGCGCTACGTAGGCCAATGCTTGTCCTCCATCACGCGACGCAGCCTTGGTAACTGGAGGCGGTCCGCATCAGCTTGATTCCCCGGCACCCGACATCATCGCTGCCGCTGCTCCCTTCCGGGCCTGACGGGATTCACGACTGGTCGTCGCGGAGTAGCCGATGCGGACCACCATAACGAACCCGTGATGCTATCACAGCCCGCCTGCTTCGGCCGCGTTCACGCCAGCTCCGCAACCTCCAGGAACCGCCGCAGGGTGGGCGTCGTGTCGTCGCGGCGCCAGACCAGGCCAGTGGTCAGCAGCGGCGCGTCCTCGCGCAGTTCCACGTACCGCACACCCGTGCGGGCCAGATGACGCAACGAGGCCGGCACCAGCGCGATGCCGATACCGGCAGACACCAGGCTGATGATCGTCTGCATCTGGATGGCTTCCTGCACCACGCGCGCCGCACCGCCATGCGCCACACAGTAGTCCATCACGATCTCGTAGAAAGCAGGCGCCAGACGCCGCGGAAAGATGATCAACGGCGCAGCGATCACGGCCGCGGCCGCGAGCCGGCCATCCGCGAGCGCCAGCCGGCCCTCGGCCACCCAGCTTTCCGGCACCGCCGCAACCAGCGACTCGGACACCAGCCTGCGATAGTCGAGCGAGGCCGGCAGGCCGCTACCGGGCGGTATCACCAGGCCCGCATGGCCCCGCCCGGCCGCGAGCGCCGCGATCTGCACGTCGCTGGTGACCTCGCGCAGTTCCATCCGCACGCCGGGATACAACGCGGTATAGCGGCGTACCAGGTCCGGCAGCACGCTGTAGTCAGCAGTACTGACGAAGGACAGATCCAGTTGCCCCGTCTGCCCGTCGCGCAGCCGCTGCGCCACCTCCGGCAACGCGTTCACGCCGTCGAGCGCGGCGCGGACATGCGTCAGCCACTGCGCGCCGAAAGGAGTCAGGGCGACGCTGCGCCGGGTGCGCTGGAACAGCCGGCTTCCCAGCTCGCGCTCCAGGGCCTGGATGGATTGACTGAGCGGCGGCTGCGTCATCCCGAGGCGCCCGGCCGCACGCCCGAAATGCAGCGTCTCCGCCACCGCCACAAAGTGCCTAAGCCGACGGGTATCCATATAGATATATTTTACGACCTTATAGTGGCTTAATTATATATTTCACATTCATCGCCGACAGCGCTACTGTCCGTCCTACATTTCAGCCTGCAGGCGGACCCAGCCATGCCCCAGTACCGTTCCCGCACCACCACCCACGGCCGCAACATGGCCGGCGCCCGCGGCCTGTGGCGCGCCACCGGCATGAAGGATTCGGACTTCGGCAAACCCATCATCGCCGTCGCCAACAGCTTCACCCAGTTCGTGCCCGGCCATGTGCACCTGAAGGACCTCGGTCAGCTGGTCGCGCGCGAGATCGAGGCCGCCGGTGGCGTGGCCAAGGAGTTCAACACCATCGCAGTGGACGACGGCATCGCCATGGGCCATGACGGCATGCTGTACTCCCTGCCCAGCCGCGA
>DAIDKA010000295.1 GCA_027451085.1 Gammaproteobacteria bacterium | reverse complement strand
GATGTCGGAGCCGAAACCCCTGGCTTCGTAGCCGAAAGCGACGATGTTGCCGGTTTTCGAGCACACCTTCGGATGCGCCGTGAAGGGCTGCTCGCGTGGCAGCTGGCCGTCGAAGGTGTAGCGCTGGTCGAGGGTCTCCAGCGTGTTCAGGTCGAGGGCAACCGCGGGACTGTCTTCCTTCAGCGCCAGGATCATGTTCCTGTGGTTGATCACGTGCGTATTGGCGGTCCCGCGGCTCAGACCCCTGGCCCCCGGGTCATCCAGGGCTGGATTGCGGTACATGGGCATCAGCTGCCGCCGGGCCTTGTCCTGCGCGACGTACCTTTCGGTGCGCGCATAGCGGCTGCGGTAGTCGACGCGGCCGTTGCGGATGCGGAACATGCGCACGTGGCCCTCACCGTCGAACAGGATGTTCCCCGGCGCAAGCGGGGGGTACTGGCAGTCAGGCCCGGTGGCATAGAAACCGCCGCTCAGATCCGCCGGCAGCCTGCCCTCGACCTGACAGTCCCGCAGGTCCATCTCCACCCGCAGGGGGGCGTAGCTGGCGCTGCCCAGTGGCTTCGGACGGACCGCCGGTTCGGCGGATGCCGCTGCTGCGGCGGGCGCGCTGGCGCTGTGGGCTTGCGTGTTCATGGCATGTCCCCGTTGGAATGTCGGTTTTGCGATATGCCGCGGGATAATATCAATATATTGAGATGTTGTCAACATCCTGATATTGCCGTCGCTGTCGCCCTTCGTGATGGGTTTGATCTGCGTGAACCGACGTGACTACACTGCCGCAGATCCGGTGCCGGTGCACCGCCTGGAGGAATCGTGACAGCGGGAAGCACGGCAGAGGGGAGCTATCCGGCACGCCGGGCGGCGTGGTACGCCGTCGCGATATTGACGATCTGTTACACGTTTTCCTTCGTGGACCGGCTGATCCTGGCGTTCCTGGTCACGCCGATGAAGCATGACCTGCACCTGAGTGACACCCAGATCGGACTGCTGCAGGGACTCGCCTTCACCGCGTTCTATTCCGTGCTGGGCATCCCGCTTGGTCTTGCGGCCGACCGCGTCAGCCGGCGCAACCTGATCGCGGCCGGCGTGCTCGTGTGGAGTCTCATGACCAGCTGCGGCAGCCTCGCCAGGACCTTCTGGACGCTGGTGGTCACGCGTCTGGGTGTCGGCGTCGGCGAGGCCACGCTGTCACCGGCGGCCTTTTCCATGATCGCGGACTGCTTCCCGCGTGAGCGGCTCAGTTCGGCGCTGAGCGTCTATTCGATCGGCGTGCAGGCCGGTGCCGGGCTGGCGCTGATCCTGGGGGGCGTCGTCGTCCAGCTCGTCAGTCACATGGCGCCGGTCGCGTTGCCGTGGGTGGGACTGGTCGCGCCATGGCGGCTGACGTTCGTGTTTGTCGGTGCGCCCGGCGTGATCCTCGTCATGCTGCTCGCGACCGTGCGCGAACCGGGCCGGCGGCGGCTGGCACAGCGTGCGCACGCCCAGGCGCCTGCCGGCCTTGCCAATGCGCTCGGCCAGCTGCGCGCCCGGTGGCGCTCTGCAGTGGGCATTGCGGTGCTCATGGGCTGCCAGGCGATGAGCAATTACGCCTTCGGCAGCTGGTCCCCGGCGTTCTTCGAGCGCTTGTACCACTGGCCCAAGAGTCTGATCGGTCTGACGCTGGGCGCATTGACCATCGGGTGCGGCTGCACCGGCCTGGTGATCGGAGGGCGGCTTTCGGATCGCTGGCTGCGCTCGGGAATGCCCGAGGCGCCGCTACGGGTCGGTTTCGTGAGCTTGCTGGGCGCGGCCTGCACGCTGCTGCCAGCCCTGCTGGTGCATCCGGCGGCGCTCAGTGTCGCCCTGCTGGTCCCGGCCCTGTTTTTCCTGGCGCTGCCCATCGGCTGCCTGTACGCCTCGATCCAGATGATCTTCACGAACGAAGTGCGCGGCACCGTTTCGGCCATCATTCTGCTCGTGACCAACCTGGGTGGCGTCTCACTCGGCTCGCTGCTGCCGGGACTGCTGGACGACCGGCTGTTTCATGATGAACGGATGCTGGGGCCAGCCATGGCGATCTCTGTCGGCGCCGCCTGCCTGATCGGCATGGCGGCGGCGCTGCTCACCTATGGCAGCTACCGGCGGGATTTCGAAGGCATCCGGGCCGGTGCCTGAGCGCGGATGCTGGATTTCGCGGCTCCGGTCAGTTCTCAGTCCGGCGCTCGCGTGAGTCTGCGAGTCAGCAGCGTGCACAGGTCGCGACGGCTGTCGCAGATGATGGGAATGTAGATGACATCAGCGCCGGTTCTGTAAATCAGGCGGCTCATCCCGGAAATGGCTTGCCGGTATTGCCGCTGACCCAGTTCGGCGAGTTCATCGGGAATGGTGCCGCTCAGGGGGAGGGCGCGGATAATCTGCAGGGAGTCCCGTATTTTCTGACGGGTTTCCAGCCAGACGGGCTTTCCAAAGTTTTGGGTGACGTATCGGCGTAGCTCTCTGAGGTCTTGCTCGGCAGCAGCAAGATAAACCACCCTCATTCCGCATCTTCCCGTTCGAGTTCGGCCATGACTTCATCGGCGTCCCGGAAATGTCCCTGCTCGATCGCGCGCTCGCCCATGGCAAGCAGTTTCAGCAGGGCGAGAGTTTCTTCTCTTTGTTCGTAGGAGCGGACGTCCATGACCACCAGGGCGGCTTCGCCATTCTGGGTGATCAGCATCGGTTCCTGAGACTCGGCCACATCCCGGACGACCTGCGCTGCGTGACTCTTGAGATAGCTGATGGGCTTGATCTGGGTCGAGTATTTCATGATGGGGTGGCTCTTACTGCCCGGGTATGACTGAATTTAGTCTTTATTCAGTCCGGAGTCTACCGGGAACGGAACTCCTGAATCAGGGTCCCACCTGAAAGGCTTGCGACAAAGCCGGTCAGGAGAGGGATATGCCATCGAAACCGCATTTCTGGCGCGAACACGGGGGAACCATCGGGTTCCTGGTGCTGATGTTCGCATTCCGTTCGGCCTGGGCCGACTGGGTCACGGTGCCCACCGGGTCGATGAACCCGACCATCCTGGAAGGGGACCGGCTGCTGGTGGACAAGCATGCCTATGGGCTGCGGGTGCCGTTCACGCTGATCCGGCTGACGGACGGGGTGAACCCGGCGCGCGGTGACATCGCAGTGTTCGATTCACCGGCGGATGGCAAATCCCTGGTCAAGCGCGTGATCGGGGTGCCGGGTGACACCATTGAACTCGATGGCGAGCGGCTGGTGGTGAACGGCCGTCCGGCCGAGTACCGTCGGGCACCCCAGACTGATCTGAAGGGTCTGCGGCCCGCGACCGCCGCACAGAAGCCCTGGGTGCTGCGTGAAGACGCGGGCGGGCCGGCGCACGACATCATGCTGCTGCCGCAGCGTATCTCTGACGTCCGCTATGGCCCGGTGAAGGTGCCGTCAGGCATGTACCTGGTGCTGGGCGACAACCGCGACAATAGCGCTGATTCGCGCTACATCGGCTTTGTACCACGCCGCAATTTCGTGGGCCGCGCGCAGCACGTCGTGGTGTCGTTCGATCCGGACCATCACCATCTGCCCCGCGACGGGCGATGGTGGAAGCCGCTGATCTGAAATCGGGTTGGTTTGCAAGGTGCTGCATATGGCAGTTACCGTCCGGCAGGAGTGGTTTTTACCATCCTGCGTCCAGGCACCAGAGCATTAAGCAACCGCAGATGCGCTGGCAAGCACCTGGTGTGAAGGTCGTAGCGGTCGATGATGGTCTGCCGGGCATTATTTCGCAGGGACTCGAAGGACCGAGGGTCCTCCAGTGTGTTGGCGTTCGTTGAAAATTGACCAGGGTGTTTCGACCTAGCCTGCAGGACTTCTAGTCCCAGCAGGAGACGAGGTGCACACCATGGCAATGTACGCAAAGGTCCGCAGGATGCGGTTGCGGGACGGGCTGTCGATCAGTGAGATTGCCCGCC
>DAIDKA010000294.1 GCA_027451085.1 Gammaproteobacteria bacterium | reverse complement strand
GATGTCGGCCAGCTTTTTCATGCCCAGCCACTGAAAGGCAAAATCGGCCGCCAGCGTCTGCGCCCGCGGATCGGCCAGCATGCGCCGCACCTGCGCGCGCAGCACCTGCGGCTGGTGCAGCTGCCCGGCGGCCGCGACCTCGCGCAGCGGGGCGTCCGGCCCCTGGCTCCACAGGAAGAACGACAGGCGCGAGGCCAGCGTCACATCATCCAGCGTGCCCGGTTCAGCCGTACCGGTCTTCACCTGGGGTGACAGGGTCTCCACACGGTAGAGGAAGAACGGGCTCGCCAGGATGGCGGATAGCGCGTCGCGGATGCCGGCCTCGAAGCCACCGCTGTTGTAGCCGGACTGGTAGAAACCCATGAGCGGCTGCAGGTCCTGGTCCGTCACGGGGCGACGGAACGCCAGCCGCGCAAGGTTGGCGATGATGCGATGGGCGCAGGCATCATCCTCGGCGGCCTGCGCCGGGTGGCACAGGAAGATCCTGCGGCGCGACGGCGAGTCGCTCATGCCGGTGACGTCCAGCGGGCCCTTGATCTGGAAGGCATGGATCTGCTGCACGCGTTCCTGGCCGCCTTCCAGAGTGCTCACGCGCATGCGTTCGTCGCTCTCGGCGAAGTCGCGGTGCACCAGGGTTACTGCAATGGTGTGCTGGCCCTGGGTGGCATGGAACTTGATGTTGCGCAGGCGGTCATTGATGGCGTTCACGCCCACCTGCTGGGTCTGGTCGATGGACTTCTGGTCCCTGTCCCCACCGATATGCGTGCGGAAGATCTCCTTGCCATCAAGCAGCGCCACGACGGTGTTGTCGAACTCCATCAGCGGCACGTCGCGGCCCAGCGCAAGGTCACCGATAGTCAGGGCATAGTCCCCGTCCGCGGGGAACACGTACTGGGCGCTGACGCCGCCGCGGGTGCCGAAGGGCATGCCGTCGCGGTACAGCTGCTGGTCACCCTCGCCATAGTGTCCGCGCACCTGCAGGGAGATCACCATGTCCGCCAGCGGGCCGAAGGTGGTCGTGACCGAGGGCGCCTTGGGATTGCCCACGGCTTGCGCCGCCACGACGCGGGCAGCGTTGACATACTGGTCCAGGAAGGATGGTGACACCCCGAGGCTGCCCGCATCGGTGTCGAAGCCGTTCTTGGGACGGTCGTCCACCGGCAGCAGGCTCTCCGCATCGACGTCCAGCGCCAGCAGGTCGCGCACGGCGTTGGTGTATTCGCTGCGGTTCAGGCGTCGCAGCGGCACGCGCCCCGGGTCCGGGGTGGCAGCAGCGGTATCAAGCCGGGTGGACAGCCAGCTCACCAGGCTGTCGACGCTCTTCGCGTCCGGATGGGGCTTGCCCGGCGGCGGCATGAACCCCCCGTCCAGGCGCTGGATCACCGACTCCCACACCTTGGCGTCCTTGGGGACGTCGTCCGGGGACATGGAATCGAAGGCGATGCCGCCAGCCCAATCCTGCACGTTGTGGCAATCGACGCAATAGTGCTGGAGGGTGTTCCAGTGCGCCTTGGCGGCTGCATCATCGGCACTGCCAGCGGCCGCACCAGCAGCCCCCAGGGCCACCCCGGCCGCGGTTGCACCCAGCACCGCCATGCCAGTCACCACCCCCACACGAACCCCGGCCTTGAGAACCATTCCATACCCCTCGCCACCGCTTACCTTGCGGTTGCGGATTCAACGGCCTATTGGCGATCTAGCATAACGTCAAGGGTCCGGCCCGGTCAGCAACTGTGTATTGACCGGCCGGATGGATGGCATGAGCCGCACCTGCGGGAAACCGTTGGGAAATCAATGCTGCAACGCCATAGACCACGGCGTACCATTGCGACCATGATCAAGACACTGCCGCGGCTGTCGGCCGCCCTGGCCTGCCTGCTGTCCAGCGCCTGCACGATGGGCTTCTGGGACTACCCCCGGATCGAGGTGAACGGGGCGGACTATATCAACGTCGGTTGCAATGGCAACGGCCCGCCGAAGCGCACCTATTACCCCTTCCACGGCATTTTCATCGCCATTGAACTTGAGCCTCTGCTGCTCAGCCTGCACGTGCCGAACCACACCGAGGCCCGGCTGGACGACAGCCCGGTGGTGGTGAGCGGCGAAACCAGGCACGGGCCGGTGCAGCTCACCCTGCCCCTCAAGGCTGCCGGCCACTACACCATCGAGGGATCACATACGGTGGTCTATGACTTCGACCAGCGCCAGGACCAGTCCTGGCAGCCCGGGCAGTCCAATCCGGACACCATCGAGGACAGGATTCGTCAGGGCAGCGTGCACCTGCCCGGCATGACCATCAACGGCGAGCACTTTGCACCGCAGGACCTGCCGTTCACGCGCACGTCCTGGAACCAGGCCATGACCACCGCCAGCGCCAGCTGCGTGGCGCCGCCGGCAACGGCGCAGTAACCAGCGGACTGCAATGGCGTCCAGGACCCCGGGGCCACGCGCGAACAATGGCGGTTTGATGCCAGGGTCTTGCGACCCCGGCATCAGCAAGCATCAGTCGTTCAGCACCGTGCCGCCGTTCGCCGCGAAGGCAATGGACGGGCTGTAGCCGTTGGTCGCATCCGCGTCAGTCTGCAGGCTCACGTACACGTTATTGCCATAGAAGAAGGGCAGCCCCCAGTCGAAGCCGCTCGAGCTGCTGGTGCCACCGCCGCTGGAGACGTTGCTGAGCGAACCACCCAGGTTGCTGAAGGCAGCATTGGATTGGGTGCTGAACAGGTCACCGGCGTTGGCGATGCTGATGCTCTGCGCGACGTTGTTCGAGCCACCGGTCGCGTTGGGGCTGCCCGAATAACTCGTCAAGGTGGCCGACTCCGTCAAGGTGTTCGGCGGGCAGTAGAAGCCGGTATCCGAACTCGCGGTGCAGACCGTGATGCTGGAATCATCAAAATACAGCGCGTTCGAGCCGCTGTCGATGTAACTGCACCACGGCTCGTTGGCGGTGCTTCCATTGTAGGGACATTCGATCGTGGAGCCATTGTAGGTTGTCTGGAACTCACCGTAGAGCGGATCGAGCCACAGCAGCGTGGCGCTGGCAGGTT
>DAIDKA010000293.1 GCA_027451085.1 Gammaproteobacteria bacterium | reverse complement strand
TAGTTGTCGTGCTGGTTGCTGTTGCTCATGTTCGAGCCGTACAGGAACAGCGAGTGGTCCAGGATGCTGCCGTCACCTTCCTTGGTGTTGGCGAGCTTCTTGAGGAAGTCCGCGAACCTCTCCATGTGGTACTTCTCGATCAGCTGCAGCTTGCGGATGCGATCCCGGTCGTTGGAGTGATGGCTCACCGGGTGGAAGGCATCGGGCACGCCGATGAAGTTGTACGTGCGGTTGGTGCCCTCGGACACCATGACGAACGATGCCACGCGCGTGAGATCCGCCTGGTATGCCAGCGCGACCAGGTCGAACATCAGCCGCACCTGCTTGTCGAAGTTCTCCAGTTCGCCCACCGGCGCGTCCGGCACGATGACGCCCTGGAGCTGGCGCGTGCTCGCCATGTTCACCCGGCGTTCCAGCTCGCGCACCGTGTCGAAGTACTCCTCCAGCCGGGCGCGGTCACCCGCGCCGAGTTGCGCGTTCAGCGCCTTGGCACGGTCGCTCGCCATGTCGAGCAGGCTGATGTTCTCGCGCATCAGCGCGGCGCGCTCGGCTGCTGTGTCGCCTTCGCCCATCAGCTGGATGAACACCTTGCGCGGGTTGTATTCCATCGGCAGTGGCGAGTGCGGGCCGGAATACGCGGTGGTGGAGGCGTAGTAGCAGCCGGCCCCGCCGCAGGCGGCCACCTGGATCGTGGTTTCCGAACAGACCTCCAGCGAAGGCAGCGAGGTCGTCTGACCGAGCTTCTGCGCGATGATCTGGTCCAGCGTGATGGACATGCTGGCGGTCTTGGCGGAGGTGTCCGGCCGCACGCAGGACAGCCACGTGGCCGGATTGAATGTATGCACCGAACCGCGCGCCGCGAGGTTCTCGAGGTTGTCGAAGGTGGTGACCTGGTTCTTGTACGGTTCCAGCGACGCAAGCGTCTTGCCGAGCGTGAAGTCCGCGCCCTTGCCGGTGGAACTCCAGGTGTCCACCTCCTTGCCGTACACGGTGTTGTTCATGATCGCGCCGTGCGGGAGGTAGAAGAATCCCGCACGTGTCTTGGGCGCCGCCTCGGTCTTGGCCAGCGCCGTGCCGGCCGGCACCATGGCGTCGAGGAACGGCAGGGCCAGGGCCACGCCGCTGCCGCGCAGGAAGGTGCGCCGGGACAGGTGTTTCTTGGTCAGGAAGGTTGCCATCGAATCTCTCCTTTTACCGGTCCAGCAGCGGCGGGATTGCGGCCTGCCGTGAGGGGGTTGGCTGGAACAGTGCCAGCTGCACCCGTCCGGTCGGATTTGCGCCGGCATTGGTGGATGCCGTCTTGGTGGGGTGCGCCGCGGGCGTCCCGGTGGGGGTCTTGTCGACTCCCTGGAAGCGGAAGGCGTTGCTGTTGACGACACCTTCGACCAGGGCCGCGAACGAGTAGTTGCTGGCGGCCGCGTCACGCACGATCGCGCGCACCTCGGGCATGTCGTAGTAATCGAGCTCGCGGTTGGTCGCGTACATCATGAGTCGCCGGGTAACGGTGGTCGGGAAATGGTCCGGCTGGCGTGTCAGGTAATTGCGCAGGTCTGCGGGACTGCGCAGCACGATGCCGCTGGAGAGCTCCGCCACCGCGTCGATGGGCACCTTGGTGGTCGGGTCGACCGTGCGCCATTTGCCGGTGACATCGAAGTTCTCCATCGCCAGGCCGTAGGGGTCCATCACGCCGTGGCAGCCGTTGCAGGTGGGGTTCTTGCGGTGCGCCTCCAGGCGCTGCCGCACCGTGGTGGGCGGCTGGCCTTCGTGGAAGGACAGGTCGGTGACCACGCCGGGCGGTGGCGGGGTGGGCGGTGTGCGCAGCAGACGGTCGAGCACGTACTCGCCGCGCAGCACCGGCGAGGTGCGGTCGGCATATGAAGTCCGCAGCTGCAGCGCGCCTTTGCCCAGCAGACCCCAGCGGTTCGGGTCGGTGAGATAAATCTTGCGGAACTGCGGCCCGTAGACGCCAGGAATGCCGTATTGCTTGGCCAGCGCCTCGTTGACGAAGGTGTAGTTCGCCGTCAGCAGATCGTTCACGCTGTGGTTCTGCAGCAGCACGCTATCCAGGAACATGCGCGCTTCGGTCTTGAAGTCATTGCGCATTTCGGCGTTGAACGCAGGGTCGAGCGGCTCGATCTGGTCCAGGGTGTTGAAGTTGAGCCACGAGAACGCGAAGTTGGTGACCAGTGACTCGGCGCGCGGGTCCTTGAGCATGCGCAGGACCTGTGCGTCCAGCACCTTCGCGTCGGTCAGCTGGCCATCACTGCCGAGCTTGAGCAGTTCCGTATCGGGAACGTCGTTCCAGAGGAAGAACGACAGGCGCGAGGCCAGCTCCAGGCCGGTCAACGGCCGCGGCGCGCTCGCCGCGGTGGAGGTCGGGATGGCGCGGTACATGAAGTCCGGACTCACCAGGATCGCCGTGACCAGTTCGGTCACGCCTGTGTCGAAGCCGCCGGGCTGCGAGCGGCCTGCGTCATAGAACTTCATCAGCCATTTGATGTCGTTGTCGGTGACCGGGCGGCGGAACGCACGGGTGGCGAGGTGCCGCGCGATCTGTTCCGCGCAGGGGCGTTCCTCGTCAGTCTGTTTCGGGTCACAGATGAAGATCTTGGCGCGGCTCGAGCTCAGGGACAGCCCGTGGGGCTGGAACGGACCCACCACCTGGATGCCGTCGCGGATGATCGGCATGCCGATGAACCGGCCGTTGCCGCCGGTCGGGTCGTTGTTTTCTGCGTCGGAACGCTCGATGAAGGTGACAGTCACGGTATGAGCGCCGGCCTTGACCTGCACCGGGATGTTCGACAGCTTCGCGATCAGTTCCGCGCGCCCCTTGGGGCCGTCGCGCTCGGTGAGGGTCATGTCCTGCGGGCCGCCGATGTCGCGGCGCGCCACTTCCTGGTCATCCACCAGGTATACGACCGTGGCCCGGGTCTCCATGCCGCGCGGATACAGGCCGGCGTCGATGCTGTCGCCGTCCAGGAAGTTGAAGTGGTACTCACCGTCGGCCGGGAACACATGGGTGAACTGCACGCCGCCGCGGGTGCCCAGCGGGAAGCCGTCGCGGTGCTCATACTGGCTGGTGGAGCCCAGGCCTGCCTGTCCGCCGCCGCCGCCGCCGCCGCCGTAGAGGACGCTTTCCATCTTCGGCA
>DAIDKA010000292.1 GCA_027451085.1 Gammaproteobacteria bacterium | reverse complement strand
CGACAACGACCGCCTGGGCGCGCGCGTGGCGCAGATGGCGGCGGCGGATTGTCTCGTGTTGCTGTCCGACGTCGAGGGGCTGTTCACCGCCGATCCCAACAAGGACCCGGCGGCGCAATTCATCGCCCGTGTGAACCAGGTGACGCCGCAGATCGAAGCCATGGCGCAGGGCTCGGCCTCGGCGGTCGGTTCCGGTGGCATGACCACCAAGATCATGGCGGCGAAGATCGCCACCAACGCCGGTTGCCATATGTGCATCGCGGCGGGGCACCACGAACACCCGGTCCGTCGCCTGGAAGAGGGTGCCCGCTGCACCTGGTTCGTACCCAGTGCGACACCCGCAGCGGCCCGCAAGCAGTGGATCGCGGGCACGCTGCATCCGGCCGGGTCACTGACCATCGACGCCGGCGCGCTGCAGGCGCTGTACGACGGCCGCAGCCTGCTGCCGGCCGGGGTGTTGAGGCTCGGGGGCCGGTTCGAGCAAGGCGATACGGTGAGCATCGTGGCGCCCGACGGCATCGAGGTGGCCCGTGGCATCAGCGCTTATGCCGACGGCGATGTGTCGCGCATCATGGGGCGCAGGTCGTCCGAGATCGAAGCCATCCTGGGCTATCGCAGCGGCGATGAATTGATCCACCGGGATGACCTGGTCATCCTGAGGCAGGAGCCGGGCAGGACGATGCTTCTGCCCGGCGGGCGAAAAGCGCCGTAGGCCGCTGTCGCAATGAATAAGGAAGTTTCATGAATACGATGAAGGAAAGCGCGGGTGCCTCTGAAATCGGTGCGTTGATGATGGCCATGGGCGGGAAGGCATTGGGCGTGAGCCAGGTGCTGGCGCTGACCGGTACGCCGCAGAAGAACGCCGCGCTGCGCGCCGCTGCCGCCGCCATCCGCAATCGCCGCGCCGAGATCCTCGCCGCCAACGCGCGGGACCTGCGCGACGCGCGCGAGCGCCGGCTGTCCGCCGCGCTGCTCGACCGGCTCGAACTCAACGCCGGGCGTATCGAAGCGATGGCCGGGGGATTGGAGGAGGTTGCGGCGCTGCCCGACCCGGTCGGAACCGTCGCGGCACAGTGGACACGGCCGAACGGGCTCGAAATCTCGCGCGTGCGCGTGCCCCTGGGAGTCATCGGGATCATCTACGAGAGCCGTCCCAACGTCACGGCCGATGCCGGCGCGCTCTGCCTCAAGTCGGGCAATGCTGTGATCCTGCGCGGTGGCTCTGAGGCGGAGCGCTCCAACCGCGCCATCCATGCCTGCCTGGTCGATGGCCTGGTGGCCGCCGGCCTGCCGCCCGAGGCCATTCAGCTGGTGCCGACCAAGGACCGCCAGGCCGTGGGCTACATGCTCTCGGGCATGACCGACTTCATCGATGTGATCGTGCCGCGCGGCGGCAAGAGCCTCGTGGCCCGCGTGCAGCAGGAGGCGCGGGTGCCGGTGATCGGCCACCTTGAAGGCAACTGCCATGTGTACGTCGACGGCGGCGCCGATCTCAACATGGCGCGCGCCATCGTGCTGAACGCCAAGCTGCGTCGCACCGGTGTCTGCGGCGCGGCCGAGACGCTGCTGGTCGACAAGGCCTGCGTGGCAACGCACCTGGGTCCCATTGTCAGGGAACTGCTCGACGCCGGCTGCGAGGTGCGTGGCGACGCCGCCGTGCAGGCCGTCGATGCGCGCGTGAAGGCCGCGACCGAGGACGACTGGTACACGGAATACCTGGACTCCGTCATCGCGGCGCGCGTGGTGGACGGCGTCGAGGGTGCGGTGGCGCACATCGCCAAGTACGGTTCTGCGCACACTGAATCCATTGTCACCGAGGACAAGGCCGTGGCGGAGCGCTTCCTGTCCGAGGTCGACAGCGCCATCGTGCTGTGGAACGCGTCCACGCAGTTTGCCGATGGCGGTGAGTTCGGCATGGGCGCTGAGATCGGCATCTCCACCGACCGCTTCCATGCCCGCGGCCCGGTGGGTGTCGAACAACTCACCAGCTACAAATACGCGGTACGCGGCAACGGCCAGGTCAGGGCTGGCTGAGGCGTACGTGGTGGTGCCCGGCCACCGGCGCAACACCACGTTGGCGAAAGATTGATGAAGACGGCAGATTCGTCGAAGGTGCGTGATGCTGCCCCGGGATCGAGGTCGGTGGAGCGGGGGTCCCGGGGCAGATCGTCAAGCTCGGGCCGCTGCGCCATCACATCGGCTTCCAGCTGCAGCGGGCGCAGGACATGTCCTTCCAGGCGTTCGCCGGCCGCACCGGGCGATCGGACCGCCGCGCCTATCCGCTGCAGCTGACCGCGAAGGGCAGGAACCACCTGGCGGAGCTCAGCAGGCAGGCAGAGGCGCACGATCATCTTCTGGATGCCATCGTCGGCAGCTACAACAAGCCGTTGCTGATCCACCTGCTGCAAAGAATCGTCAACGGGCTGGCGGAGGAACTGCAGCGGCCGTCCGTCAGCCAGGAAGGCCAGACAAACCGCCGGTAAGTGACCGCACGGCGTTGAAACCCCTGGCAGTGAGCTCCTGCGCGGCGGCGAGGCTGCGGACGCCGCTGGCGCACACGATGAGGTACTTCCCGGAAGATGCCAGCTGCTGTGAGTCCCGCAGCAGCGCCTTCAGCGGAATGTGTCGCGCGCCGCTGGCCGGTATCGGCTGTGCGGCGACTTCGACCGGTTCGCGCACGTCGATGATGGCGTAATCCTCCGCCTGCGCGTCGGCCAGCGAAGCAAAGCACAGTTCGAGCTTCGCAGGATCCACAGTCGCACCGGCCCCCGGGATGCGTGTGCAGGGGCCGGCCAGGCAGGCCGCGGCCCGCCGGGCCTTCATGCGCGACACCTGCATCGTCAGCAGGTCCATCACCAGCAATTCATCACCCAGCTGGCCCGGCAGATCCAGCAGCAGCTTCAAGGCCTCCAGCGCCTGCAGGCTGCCGAACACCCCGGGCACCGGGCCCAGCACGCCGGCTTCGGCGCAGTTGCCGACCAGCCCATCGCGCGTGGCTTCAGGCCAGATGCAGCGCAGGCAGGCGCCGCCACGTTCGGACCGGATCACCTGCAGCTGTCCCTCGTACTGGTAGATGCTGGACAGGATCAGTGGTTTGCCGGCCCGTACGCACAGGTCGTTGAGCAGGAACTTGCTGCTGAAGTTGTCGGTGCAGTCGATGACGAGATCCCAGCCGGCGAGGAGCTCCGCGCCGTTGGCCGCGGTCAGCTTGAGGCCGTAGACCTGCACGTCGACGTCGGGGTTCAGGGCATGCAGCCGCGCCGCCGCAAGCTGTGCCTTCATCTGCCCGGCGTCCGCCAGTGCGTACATCGGCTGGCGGTGCAGGTTGGAGGGATCGACACGGTCGCCGTCCACGATGCCGATGCGGCCGATGCCTGCGCCGGCGAGGTAGCTCAGGGCCGGCACGCCCAGGCCACCTGCACCCACCACCAGCACGCGTGCGGCGCGCAGTTTCGCCTGGCCGGCCGCGCCGACCTCCTTCAGTGTCATCTGCCGTGAGTAGTCGGAGACGAAGTTGCCGGCACCCGGGGCGGGTGCCGCACCGACCGGGTTGTGACCGTGCCGGTGACCATGGTCGTGCCGGTGCGGGTGGCCGTGATGGTGGTCCTGCGCACCGCGTTGCGGTTCCCGCGACAGCTGCGGCGCGGTCGCACAGCGTTCGCAGTTGACCCACCCGGAGTCGCCACTGACGTAGTGCTCCTTCTTCCAGATGGGAAGCCGGTGCTTGACCTCATCGATGATGTAGCGGCAGGCCAGGAAGGCCTCCTGGCGGTGGCGGCTGCTTGCGCCGACCCACACGGCCATGTCACCGAGCGTGAGGCCGCCCACGCGATGCACGCAGGCGGCGTGATCGATGCCGAAGCGCTCGACGGCCTCCTGGATGATGCGCTCGCCTTCCTTCACGGCCAGCAGCTCGAAGGCCTCATATTCGAGGTGACGTACCTGCTGTCCTTCGTTGTGGTTGCGCACCCAGCCCTCGAAGGAGGCGTAGCCGCCGCAGGACGGGTCGGTGATGCGGGCGCGTTCGGCTGCGGTGTCGATGACCGAGCTGGCGAAGCGGAAGAACTTCATTTGAACCTTGCAGGACCGCGGTTCAGCCGCCGGCCACAGGTGGAATGAACACGACCGCGTCGCCCTCGGCGAGCGGCTGCGTCCAGTCGCTGAACTGCGCGTTGATGGCCACGCGCAGGCTGTCGTCCTCCAGTGTGAAGGGGTGGCTGGCCTTCAGCTGCGCGTACAGTTCGCGCGGGGTGCGCGCACTGGTGCTGATGACTTCCTCGCTCCGCCCGGCTTGTTCGCGCAGCAGCGCGTAGTACTGGACCTTGATCTGCATGGATTGCTGGCGCCGGCCGCGGCCGAAGGCCGTGAGCGCGGCGCCGTACTCCTCGGGTGTATTGATGTTGTCGAGCGCGCGCGGCTCGGGCTGGTCGAGCAGCCGTGCGTCGGACTGGATCAGGAACTTGCGCGGGCAGGATTTGCCACGGCCGATGTAGGCCGTGATGGCCTCCCGGCAGTGAGGTTCATAGATGGCGCACAGGGGTTCGGGCAGGCCGTCGTGGCTGGAGCGATAGGCGGTGGCAGTGACTGACGGGTCGCGGTGTGCGATCAGCTGATCCAGCGTGGCGCCATCCAGGAACGGCAGGTCGCAGGCCAGCACCAGCCAGGCGGCCTGCGGATGCGCGGCCTGGGCGGCGCTGATACCCGCGATGGGTCCCAGGCCATCGTGGGTCAGGCTATCGATGATCTGCTCGAACCGGGTCCGCGCGGGATCGTCGCGCTGATCGGCCCGCACCGACACGCACACCCGTTCGACCCGGCCGGTGAGCAGCGCCACCGCGCGGTCCAGCTGGGACTGCCCGTGATAGTCCAGGGTGGCCTTGTCGCGCCGCATGCGGGTGCTGCGGCCTCCGGCCAGTACGAGGCCGTAAAGAGGAGGGGACATGGGGGGATTTTACGGCCGTTTGGGCCGTGGCGTCGAACCGCGGGGGCTCGGGCGTGTCGGACGGGTTCCTCGGCCGGTCTGAGCGCCGATCTGACGATTGTAGTCCTGCTTGCCGCCGGACTTGGCCAGGAGCCTGACCGTGGTGATCTCGATGTCGTGCGACAGCGCCTTGCACATGTCGTACACCGTCAGCGCCGCCACGGTGGCCCCGGTCAGGGCTTCCATTTCCACCCCGGTGCGGTGCTCCACCGAGGCCGTACAGCGGATGCGGATGCCTCCGGGAACGGCTTCGACCTCGATGGCGCAGTTATTGAGCGGCACCGGGTGGCAGAAGGGGATGAGGTCCGACGTG
>DAIDKA010000291.1 GCA_027451085.1 Gammaproteobacteria bacterium | reverse complement strand
CCCCATACGGTGGGTCCATCGCCCGGCTGCGCGACCAGCTCGGCGGGCAGTCACTGGTGACCTACCGGCCACTGGAGTGGTACCTGCAAAGCCCGCCCTGGTACCAGGGCCGGATCGTCCTGGTGGGGGACGCCGTGCATGGCACGACTCCTCACATGGCCGCCGGCGCCGGCCTGGGGGTCGAAGACGCCCTGGTGCTGGCGCAGGAACTGGCCGCGCACGCAAGTGTGACCGAGGCGCTGGCCGCGTTCACCGCCAGACGGTTGCCGCGCGCGCAGCTGATCGTGGAGAACTCCGTGCGCATCGGTGAGATCGAGATGTCGGGCGGCGATCAGCGGCAGGCCACCCAGATGCTCGGGACCACGATCGCGCAGCTGCAACAGCCATTCTGAGGAAGACCATTCATGTCGAACGACAGCGTGCCATTCGGACTGGCAACCCTATGCGATGAGTCCGGCCCGGCCGCGGCGCTCGTCGTCGGGGAGCGGGTGCACGCGCTGGCGCCGTTGGGAGAGCTGCGCACCGTGCAGCAGCTGCTGCAGGATTGGGACAGCGCCCTCGAGCGGCTTGGGGCCCTGGCGCAGGACCTGCCGGCCAGCGCAGGCGTTGCGCTGGAGCGTGTGCGCTTGACCGCACCGCATGTTCCGGGGCAGGTATTCTGCACCGGAGCCAACTACCGCAAGCATGTCATCGGCTTGATCATGGGTGACCCGGCGATGCGGCCCCCGGGTCAGGAAAACCTGTCGCCGGAGCAACTACGGCAGCGCGCTGAGCAGATGATGGATGCGCGGGCGCGCAACAGCGACCCGTACTGCTTCATCAAACTGCCTGCAGCGGTGGTCGGACCGCAGGATGCGGTGGTGCTGCCGCGCAATGTCCTGAAACCCGATTGGGAGCTGGAACTGGGGGTCGTGATAGGCCGACGGGCCCACCACGTAACCGCTGCGACGGCGATGGCTCATGTGGCCGGCTACGCCGTGGTCAATGACGTGACCGCGCGCGATCTGGTGTTTCGCCGCGACAGCGGCGGACTTGGCGCGGATTGGCTGTCAGGCAAGAGCTTTCCGACTTTCCTGCCGTTCGGGCCGATGCTGGTTCCGCGTCGCTTTGTGTCCGACCCCTATGCTTTGAACATCCGCCTTGCCGTCAATGGCAAAACCTACCAGAACGAGTCCACCGCGGACATGATGATCGGCATCGAGCGGCAGATAGCTTATCTGTCGGACCGGGTGGTGCTGATGCCGGGAGATCTGATCTGCACCGGATCGCCATACGGTAACGGCGCTGCGTTCGGCGTGCATCTCAAGCCCGGCGATGTGATTGAAGGCACCATCAGCGGCCTGGGCACCCAGCGCAACCCCTGCGTTGCGGAGGACTGACCCATGCAGCTAGCGCCGGCGCACACCGTTGAGGACCAGGTCGACGACAAAGTCCTCAAACTGCCGGCCGAGCTGCTCAAGGTCCGTGCCGGCCGGGACCAGATTGCGCACCACCGGCTGTGCGGACGCGTAGAAATCGAACAGCCCCACCAGGGCCAGATGCAGGAACAGCGGATTCACAGCCCGCAGCTGCTGACCCCGGTCCTGCTCGAAAACCTGGCGGATGCTGTCCACCGCCCGCTGGTTCATCTCGCCTTGGCGCTGCCGGATCGTGGCCGATCGAGCATCAGCCAGCTCATCCACCATAAGACGGTGCACGTGCTTGGTGGAGCGAGTGAAGCGGGCCGCATTGCGCACGCTGAACTCGATAAATTCCAGCGGCTGGGCGCCGGGAGCGCTTTCCTTCGGTACGCCGGCAATCAACCGGTCCACCACCGCCAGCAGCAGATTTTCCCGGCTGCCGAAGTAATACCGGATCAACGCCGGGTCAACCCCGGCTGCGCGCGCAACCAGCGCCAGGGTGACGCGGGACGGGGGCATCTCCTGCACCAGTTTGGCCGCTTTGCGCAGCACGGTCTCGCGGCCGACGGCCTGGCCTGCGGGGCGGCCCTGTTTGCGTTTGCGGTCCGGGGTCTTCTTCATGATCAGGCGGCATCCATACCGCGGCATTGTAGTTCGTGCCGCGGGCGTCTGCGCAGCCTCAAACCCGGGCCCTACCCGGGTCGTCACCGCACAGGAGCATGACAGCAATGGCGAACTGGCCATTTCGACACGGCGTTCACGACATCGGCAACGGTGTCTATGCCTACGTGCAGCCGGACGGTACCTGGGGGTGGTCAAACGCGGGCCTGATCGTCGGTGACGGCCAGACGCTGCTGGTGGATACCCTGATGAGCGTGCCGCTGACGCGGGCGATGCTCAAGGATTTTGCACGGGTGCACGGCGGAGCCCACATCGACCTGCTGGTGAACACTCACGCGAATCCGGATCACTTTTTCGGTAACGGGCTGCTGGCCGGAGCGCAGATCATCGCCACTGGCAAGACGCGTGAAGACATGGCGCAGTTCAACCCGCGATTACTCGCCGACCTGGCCGCGAACTATCCGCACATGGGGGATGCCGGGGCATTCCTGTATGAGACCATGGGACGCAGGTTCGACTTCTCAGGGGTGGATCAGCTGACCCTGCCGAACCGGACTTTTGAGGAGCGCCTGTCGCTTACGATCGGAGGCCGGCTCCTGGAGCTGATCGACCTGGGGCCGGCGCACACCGCCTCCGACACCATCGCCTGGCTGCCTGACCAGCGCGTCGTGTTCACCGGTGACCTGCTGTTCAACGAGGGCCATCCGATCATGTGGGCCGGCCCGGTGGAGAACTGGATCCGGGCCTGTGATGAGATCGTGGCACTCGAGCCGCAGGTGGTGGTGCCGGGACACGGCCCGGTCACCGACGCGGCCGCCGTGCGGGGGCTGAAACACTACTTTGAGTATGTGCGCGATGAGGCCCGTCGGCGCTTTGACGCGGGGCTCGATTTCAACGAAGCCGCGCGCGACATCGTCATGACGCAGTTCAGGCACTGGAGCGATCCGGAGCGGATTGTCGCCAACGTCTTTTCGCTATACCGCCAGTGGGGTGCGAGCTTCACGCCTGAACAGCAGCGGGATCTGTTTGGCGCCATGGGCCGTTACCGCGGGGAGCTGCTGGCCCATGACGCAGGGTGTGGTCATGACGACTGAAATCAACGCCACGCACGATCCGTCACGGCGCAGCTGGGTCGCAAGCGCCAATGTTGCCGGCACGGACTTTCCGCTGCAGAACCTGCCATTCGGGCTGTTCCGGCCGGTACCTGCCGGCGCTCCCCGCGGCGGGGTTGCACTCGGGGAGGAGATTATCGATCTGGCGCTGCTGCTTGAGCAGGGCTGGCTCGAAGGCGCCGCGGCGCAGGCGGCGCAGGCGGCAACCGCGGCGTCGCTCGCACCGCTGCTGCAGTGCGAGCCGGCAGCAGTACATGCGCTGCGGGTACGACTGTCAGATCTGTTTGAGCATGGCGCCGGCATCGACCACAGCCGCCTGAGGGAGTGCCTGTTACCCGCCGGTGCGGTCCAGCTGCAACTGCCACTGCGGCCCACCGCGTTCACCGATTTCTGCACTGCCATCGATCATATCCGCCGCATGGCGCGCGGGCCTGCGCCGCTGGCGGCGATGTCATTGCCGGTGGCTTACAACGGCAGGGCCAGCTCCGTGCAGGTCAGCGGCACGCCGGTGCACCGTCCCTGGGGGCAATTTGAGTCTCAGCCGGGCAGCGGTGAGGTGCTGTTTGCGCCAGAGCCGCTGCTGGATTTCGAACTGGAATTCGGCGCCTGGCTGCGAGGTGGAAATGCCCTGGGGGAGCCGATCACCGTGGCGGCGGCTGAGCAGATGCTGTTTGGCTGCTGCCTGGTGAATGACTGGTCTGCACGCGGCATCCAGTTTTTTGAATCCATTCTGGGGCCGCACCTGGGCAAGAGCTTTCTGACCACCATCAGCCCGTGGATCGTGACCCGCGAGGCGCTGGCGCCCTTCCGGGTGCCGGCCCGGGGGCGCGGCACAGCTGAGCCGGCCGTACCGCCTCACCTGTACGATCCGGCTGATCGCGCCGGTGGAGGGTTCAGCGTGGAGCTTACGGCCCAATTGCAGACAGCGTCGGGTGTCCGGTTGAGCATCACACGTAGCACACTGCGGGATCTTTACTGGACATTGGCGCAGATGGTGGCGCACCAGGCCTCCAACGGCGCTCCCCTGGAGACCGGCGACCTGATCGCCACCGGCACAGTATCAGGCGCGGCGGAGGAAGCCCGTGGCTGTCTCGCCGAGATCACCCTGCGGGGTGGCGCACCCTTGGTTCTGCCGGATGGCAGCACCCGCACCATGCTGAATGATGGTGATACGCTGACGCTGCGTGGCATGGCCCGCGCCGAGGGTTACGTGGCCATCGGCTTCGGCGCTTGCAGCGGCACGATCCAGCCGGCACGGGGTGCGGCATGATCATCACGACCTGTACCGAGCAACGTGCCATCCCGGTTCATGCGCGTGGCAGACATCTGGTGGTGGACATCCACTGCCATCTGGGGGTTCCTGCGGCTGACGCCATCGTTCAGGCGCACCACCCGGGGCCGCCTCCTGGCATCAATGATTTCACCAGCCCCCGCACCATGGCCGTCAACCGTGCCCAGTTCGCAGCCATCGGGGGACGCCTCAACGGCTTGAGCGAGCGTCTGGCCGACATGGACCGGCTGGGCATCGATGTCCAGGCGGTAAGCCCGAGTCCCGGGCAGTATTTCTATTTTACTGACGCGGAAGTCGGCCGTGCCGCAGCGCGCACCGTCAATGACGGCATTGCCGCGGCAGTGGCGACCCATCCGGACCGTCTTGTCGGCATGGGCACGGTGCCCCTTCAGGACACTGCGATGGCCATAACAGAGATGCGCCGCTGCGTGCAGCAGCTCGACCTGCGTGGCATCGAAATCAGCTCGAATGTGAATGGCGCCGACCTGCATCAGCCTCAGTTTGCACCGTTTTTCGCCGCCGCCGAGGAACTGGGCGTACTGTTGTTCCTGCATCCCCTTGGCTTCACACACGCCCAGCGCATGAGCGAGTACTACTTCAACAACCTTGTCGGCAATCCGCTGGAGTCGACCCTGGCCATCGGGCACCTGATCTTCGGGGGGGTGCTGGATCGTCACCCCGGGCTGCGCATCTGCGTGGCTCATGGAGGCGGCTATCTCCCGGGTTACTGGGGCCGCATGGATCATGGCTGGCGTGCGCGTGCCGATTGCGCAGAACACTGCCGTCAGCCACCCTCGTCCTACCTGAGACGGTTATGGCTTGACACGCTCGTGTTTGATCCGCTGCAGCTTGACAGCCTGGTCCGTACACACGGCGCGGACCGGCTCTGCCTGGGCACGGATTACCCCTTCGACATGTCAGAGCCAGATCCACTGGGCTTTCACTCGAAGCTCGCCGACGACCTGCAGGAAAAGGTTCTGGGCGCGAATGCCGCCGAATTGCTCGGCATCAAGGTCGTTCCATGATTGCCACACCACGGCCCGTCTTCTGGAGGACACAATGCTGAGCAAACCCGCCGTAGACGCTCGGCGTTCGGGTGCAAAAGTGTATCCGGACGCCAGGCGTGCCCTGGAAGGCTTGCTGCGCGACGGCATGACCCTGATGGCCGGTGGGTTCGGCCTGTGCGGCATACCGGAAAACCTCATTGCCGCCGTGCGCGACAGCGGCGTGAACGCACTTACGGTGATCTCCAACAACGCCGGAGTGGATGACTTCGGTCTGGGACTGCTGCTGCAGGGCCGGCAGGTCCGCAAAATGATTTCGTCCTATGTGGGCGAGAACCGCGAGTTCGAGCGGCAGCTGCTGACCGGAGAGCTGGAGGTGGAGTTCAATCCGCAGGGCACGCTTGCCGAGCGCATCCGGGCCGGTGGCGCCGGCATCTGGGGCTTCTACACGCGCACCGGTGCGGGCACGGAACTCGCAAGGGGCAAGGAGAGCCGCGTGGTCAACGGACAGCATTATCTGCTGGAAACTGCTCTGAGCGCGGATGTGGCACTGATCAAGGCCTGGAAAGGGGACCCACAGGGCAACCTGGTGTACCGGCGCACCGCGCGCAACTTCAATCCCATGATGGCGACGGCGGCCACAGTGACGCTGGCTGAAGTGGAGTCATTGGTGGCAGAGGGCGAGATCGATCCGGACCAGGTCCACACACCCGGAATCTACGTGCACCGCATCGTGCAGGGCGCGCGCTATGAAAAGCGGATCGAGCAGCGCACCGTGCGTGAGAAGCTCAATGGCCTGGTCGCGTGAGCAGCTGGCCGCGCGGGCCGCGGCGGAGCTGTGTGACGGCTTCTATGTGAATCTGGGAATCGGCATCCCCACGCTGGTCGCAAACCACATCCCGCCGGGCCTGCGGGTGGTGCTGCAGTCTGAAAACGGGTTGCTGGGCATGGGTCCCTATCCATGCGCGGGGGAGGAAGACCCGGACCTGGTGAACGCCGGCAAGCAGACCATCACGACCATACCCGGAGCGAGCGTGTTCAGCTCCGCCGAGAGTTTTGCCATGATCCGCGGTGGCCACATCGATGTCGCGGTGCTCGGGGCGATGGAGGTCTCCGCGGACGGAGACCTGGCGAACTGGGTGATTCCGGGCAAGATGGTCAAAGGCATGGGCGGGGCGATGGACCTGGTGTCCGGGGCCAGACGGGTCATCGTGGTCATGGAACATGTGACGCGCGATGCCAGCCCCAAGTTCAAGCAGCATTGCTCGCTGCCCCTGACGGGAGTGCGCTGTGTGGATATGATCATCACGGACCTTGCGGTGTTCGAGCGCGCGGATCGCAGCCTGCCGTTCCGCCTGGTTGAACTGGCGCCTGGAGTCAGCGAACCTCAGGTGCGGGCGCATACTGCGGCGCGGTACGAGCCTGGATTGTAGGATCCACACCGACGCGCGCCGCAGGTCGTGCGCTTAGCAGGTGGCGGCACGTTGCCGGTCGTGTTCAAAAGTCCCGACGGCCGCAAGGAAGCTCAGCGCGGCGGCAGCGAAGCATCCGGCCACCAGCAGCAGCGAATAGCGCACCGCCGCCGGGCCCAGGGTGTCGTGGAGGCGGTCGTTCAACACTCCGACCAGCAGCGGGCCGAGGACCTGGCCGAGCAGCCCAGAGGCCAGCACCAGCAGGGAAATCGCCACGGCGCGCATGCGTACGCCGGCGGTGCTCAGCACGGCGGCGAAGATCGGCGCCTGGTGTGCAAGGGCGCAGAAGCTCATCAGCGCGAAGCCGATCATGCAGGTGCGCGCTGCCGGCGCGAGCAGAAACAGCACCTGCGCCGGCGCAGCCAGGGCGCAGGCAATGGCTGGCACGCCCAGCAGCCAGCGGGGATCGCGGCGTCCGAGGGCCGTGGTGAACAAACCGCCGAGCAGGATGCCGGCGCCGCCGCACAGCCCCTGCAGCGGACCGATCGATGCGGCAACCTGCACCAGAGACAAGTGGTGCACCCGCACGAGGTATGTGACGTTCCAGGTGCTGCCGGCGTAGA
>DAIDKA010000290.1 GCA_027451085.1 Gammaproteobacteria bacterium | reverse complement strand
GTACACCACCGTGGGCGCGCTGGTCACAAGGTCCAGCTGGTACTCGCGCTCCAGGCGCTCCTGCACGATGTCCATGTGCAGCAGGCCGAGGAACCCGATGCGGAAGCCGAAGCCCAGGGCCTCGGAGACCTCCGGCTCGTAATGCAGCGCCGAGTCGTTCAGACGCAGCTTGGCGAGGGCGTCGCGGAAAGATTCGTAGTCCTCGGAATTCACCGGGAACAGGCCGGCGAACACGCGCGGCTTGATCTCGCGGAAACCCGGCAACGGCGCGGCCGCGGGCCGGTTCTCGAGCGTGATGGTATCGCCCACCGGGGCGCCGTCGATTTCCTTGATGCCGGCGACGATGAAACCGACCTGCCCGGCGGACAGCTCGCGCTGCATGACCGACTTGGGCATGAAACGGCCGAGCTTGTCGACCTGGTGGCTGCGGCCGGCGGCCATGATGCGGATCTTGTCGCCGGGCTTCACCGTGCCATTGACCACGCGCACCAGCGACACCACGCCGACGTAGTTGTCGAACCAGGAGTCGATGATCAGCGCCTGCAGCGGCGCCGCCGGGTCCCCCTTGGGCGCCGGGATGCGACGAATGATGTCCTCGAGCAGGTCCGGCACGCCCTCGCCCGTCTTGGCGCTGACGCGCACCGCCTCGGAGGCTTCGATGCCGATGATGTCCTCGATCTCCTTGATGACCCGGTCCGGGTCCGCCGAGGGCAGATCGATCTTGTTGATCACCGGCAGGACCTCCAGGCCCTGCTCGATGGCGGTGTAGCAGTTGGCGACGCTCTGCGCCTCCACGCCCTGCGAGGCATCCACCACCAGCAGCGCCCCGTCGCAGGCTGCGAGTGAACGGGAGACCTCGTAGGAGAAATCCACGTGCCCCGGGGTGTCGATCAGGTTCAGCTGGTAGCGCTCGCCGTCTTTCGCGTCGTAGTGCAGCGTGACGCTCTGCGCCTTGATGGTGATGCCGCGCTCACGTTCCAGGTCCATGGAGTCCAGGACCTGCGCCTGCATCTCGCGGTCTTCCAGGCCGCCACAGGACTGGATCAGGCGGTCAGCCAGGGTGGATTTGCCGTGATCGACGTGGGCGATAATAGAGAAGTTACGTATGCGCTGTAAGTACGTAGATTCTATTGAGTTTTTTTTCTCTGTCATAACTTCGATCGTTCGATTACGTACACGGTTATGTACCTAACCGAAAATCTGCTTCTCCGGTCCGTGGGGCCCGCGCTGGCCAGCCACCCTGTGCCTGCGGCCGGGGAGCGTCACATCAAGGTACTGAACGTAAAATGATACTCCATCCTTACTCTCATCTGCCGCCTGACCGTCAGTCGAGGCGAAACCCGCCATGACGCCCGCCGGACCGGTGTCCCGCTCCCGGCTGGAGGTTGCCCGCAAGGCCTGGATTGCCTGCCATCGGCATGGCCCGGCACTGGCCTCTTGAAGTTCATCGAGCATGCCCCAGATCCCAGCCCGGAAGCCTTCCTGTTTCTTTCGGAAGCATGTTGTGAGCGTACTAACGAAGGAGTCAAAAATCATGGCTGTTGTGCGTTATGAACCCTGGAACGTGGTTTCACAATTGCAGAACGAGATCAACCGGGTGTTCGGCAATTTAAATGACACATCCGGCGACAGTGCGACCGCGGAATGGACTCCCGCAGTCGATGTGCACGAGTACTCCGACAGGTTTCAGCTGCTGGTGGACGTACCTGGAGTCGCCCCGAAGGACGTCGAGATCACACTTGAAAGCGGGGTGTTGACCCTCTCCGGAAACCGCACGGACGAGAAGCCTGCAGGCGCCAAGGAAGACCCCCAGCAAGAACGCATCGAACGCCGTTTTGGGCGATTCTATCGGCGCTTCATTCTTCCCGACACGGCAGATGCCGAGAACGTGAATGCGTCCGGTCGCAATGGCGTGCTGGAAATTGTCATTCCGAAGCAGCCGAAGGCGCAGCCTCGCCGCATCACGGTGAAGACTGCCTGACGCCCCGTCCGGCAACACCGGGCCGGCATCTGCATTCGCCCAAGCCGGGTTGCGCGCGCCCGCGAGACGCGCGCAACCCCGGCCGTGCGCCGTCAGTGCACGGGTCCCGGATACTGAGCCGGACTGCCCTGGTAATTGGCATCCCGGGCGGGCAGCAGCACCATGGGTTGATTCAGGCTCGGCGCCGGCACCACGTAGCTGTCCCGTTCCCGGGACTTCAGCCCGGGCGCAGAACCCGCCCCCTGCATCGCCACATCAACCTGCAGCACCTGCGGCGCAGTGACGCTGATCTGCGGCGACAGCACCGGGGCAACCGGCATGGTCTGCATCTGCACCGGGGGCGCGGCGCCGCGGCCCGGTGCAGGCGCCGACGACTGCGCCACCGCGACGACCGGCGCCTGCGTCCGCATCCAGACGATGGCGACGGCGGCCACGGCAGCGGCGCTGCCTGCCATGCCCAGCGGCATGAGCCAGCGCGGGATGAGACTCCCGCCACCCGCCTTCGCCTGCTCCGGCACAGGCTGGCCGTGGATCACCTCCCCGCCCAGGGCAATCCGCACATGATCGGCCACGCTGTTGTGACCCGGCAGACGCACACCCTCCTGGCCCTTCAGGCAAGCGCCGATGGCGGCATAGCGGCCCCAGCGGGCCTGCAGCACCGGATCACGTGCCAGGCGGCGCGCCAGAAGCTCGCACTCTCCCGTCGGCAGTTCATCATCGAACATCGCGGACAGCTGGCTGTCCCGCTCCTCGTTGTTCATCCCAGTTCCTCGGCCCGGCCCAGACCACCCTCGAAGACCTCGCGCAGACGGCCGTCGATGGCCTCGCGCGCCCGGAAGATCCGCGATCGCACCGTGCCGACTGGGCAGCCCATGCGGGCGGCGATCTCCTCGTAGGACAGCCCCTCCAGCTCACGCAGCACGATGGCCGTGCGCAGGTCCTCGGGCAGGGCTTCCATGGCGGCATTCACGGTGGAGCGGATCTCATCCGTGAGCACCAGCCCTTCGGGAGTGTCGGGGTCCTTGAGTCGGTTATGCATGCTGTAAGGCTCTTCGGGGTCTGTCAGGTCCAGATCAAAGTCCACTGGGTTGCGGTCACGCGCCACGATCGCATTCTTGGCCGTGTTGATGGCAATACGGTAAAGCCAGGTATAGAAGGCGCTGTCGCCACGGAAGTTAGGCAGGGCCCGGTAGGCCTTGATGAAGGCCTCCTGGGCGACGTCCTCGGCTTCGGCAGGGTTGCGCACATACCGCAGTACCAGTTTGACCACTTTGTGCTGGTACTTGAGGACCAAGGCATCGAACGCCCCCCTGTCCCCGCGCTGCACGCGCTGCACCAGGCTTGTATCACTCGCGTCGGTGGTCATCCCTCGACTGTACTCTCGTCCGGCTGTGGATGGCCGCCCGCGCTTCTGATGAATGGACAGAGGGTTCGCAAAAAAGTTCACCGGCCTGGAAGGAACGCTGGCAGCCCTTGCGGCAGGTCACACCCGGCGCTGCGCGGGCGCGCACAAGGCTCAAGGCGCGCGGATGGCGTCGATCAGGGCCGTGCGCTCCGGGTCCGGCGATATCACATAACCCAGAAGGTAGGCGTTGATCTCCGGGTCCTGGAGCTCGAGAAATGCCTCGAAGGCACGCTGCTGGGCCGCGGGGGCGTCCGGGTAACGCTCCGCCACGTAGCGCGACAGCAGCACGTCGAGCTCCTTCATCCCCCGGCGGCAGTGCCACAGCAGGCGCCGCCGCCGGGTATCGTCCGCGGTCATAGAGTCTTAATGCTGCCGCTCGATCATCTTTTTCTTGATGACCGCAATCGCCTTGGCCGGATTGAGGTCCTTCGGACAGACGTCGGTGCAGTTCATGATGGTATGGCAGCGGTAGAGCTTGAAGGGATCGTTCAACGCATCCAGGCGCTCGCCCGTGGCCTCGTCGCGGGTGTCGACGATCCAGCGATAGGCCGCCAGCAGCGCCGCGGGGCCCAGGGAGCGGTCACTGTTCCACCAGTAGCTGGGACAGGCCGTGGAGCAGCAGGCGCACAGGATGCACGCCGAGGGCCGGTCGATGACCTCCTGCTCCTCCTTGGCCTGCAGCCGCTCCTTGTCCGGCGGCGCGGGGGTGCGCGTCTTCAGCCACGGCTCCACCGAGGCGTACTGGGCATAGAAGTTGGTCAGGTCCGGGACCAGGTCCTTCACCACCGGCATGTGCGGCAGCGGATAGATCTTCACGTCCCCGCCGAGGTCGGAAATCGCCGTGGTGCAGGCCAGGCGGTTCACGCCGTTGATGTTCATGGCGCAGGAACCGCAGATGCCTTCGCGGCAGGAGCGGCGGAACGTCAGCGAGGAGTCCACCTGGCCCTTGATCTGGATCAGCGCATCCAGAACCATGGGGCCGCAGGACTTCGCGTCCAGCTCGAACGTGTCGATGCGCGGGTTCTGGCCTGAATCAGGATCGAAGCGATAGATCCTGAAGGAGCGCACCGCGGCGGCACCCGGGGCGGCCTTGTGGACCTTGCCGTGGGGGTCGACCCGCGAACCTGCGGGCAGGAACAGATCAGCCATGATTCATTGCCTTCAGTAAGTCCGGGCCTTGGGTGGTACGACCTCGACCTCGCAGGTCAGGGTCTGCATGTGCACCGGGCGGTAGTCAAACGACACCTTGCCGCCCTGATCGACCCATACCAGCGTGTGCTTCATCCAGTTCGCGTCGTCACGGTTCGGAT
>DAIDKA010000289.1 GCA_027451085.1 Gammaproteobacteria bacterium | reverse complement strand
AGCAAACGCCATCAGGAGACTCTTGCGTCAAAAGGGGGCGCGATTATAGCCGGTTGTACCGTGATCCCGGCACGATGACCGCCAGCATGGCGGCCACCAGTCCGCCAGCCGCGCCGTACAGGTGCGCCTGGGTGATGACCGCCCCGCCGGCCGTCAACGGCAGCGCACCGTGGAAATGCTCCCAGGCCAGCTTGCCGGCGAGCAGCACCGCCAGCAGCGCACCCTCCGGCTGACGCCCGCGCACCCGGGCCACGATGCCGGCGGCCAGCACGCCATGCAGCACCCCCGAGGAACCCACGTACCACTGTACGGTCGAAGCCAGGTACCACAGCCCTGCATCGATGGCAGCCATGGCGCAGGCAACGATCAGCAGCCACTGGCGGGGGTGGAAATCCTGCGCGAACAGCGCCCACAGCAACCACAAACCTGTGAGGTTCAGCACTGCATGCTCGAAGCCCAGATGCACAAAATGCGCCGATACCAGCCGCCACCACTGTCCGGCGGCAAGCCCGGCCCGGTCATAGCGCAGCAAGGCGCGCGTGCTGTCGCCACCGGCCGCAAGCAGCAGCACCAGCGCGCAGATCGCCGCAGGCGCGAGCCAGCGGCGGTGGCGCGGAACTGCAGGATTCATTTGTTATGATCGAACGGCATCGGACGGATTCCACCACACGGCCCGCGGGTCGTCACACCGGCAAGCAGGAACATATGCACACTCGGCACTCCATCGTGGCATCCCGCGCCCGCGGCTTCACCCTGGTGGAAATCATGGTGGTGGTGATCATCATCGGCCTGCTGGCCGCGGTGATCGTGCCGAACATCATCGGCCATGTGGGCGAAGCCCGGCAGACCAAGGCCCGCTCGGACATCCAGGCCCTTGGCACCGCGCTCACCATGTACCGGCTGGACAACTTCAAATACCCGACCACCGAGCAGGGCCTGAACGCCCTGGTGCAACAGCCGGCCGACCCCACCATCCGCAACTGGCGCAAGGGCGGCTACATCCAGCAGGGTTCGCTCAAGGACCCCTGGGGCAACGACTACCAGTACGTCTACCCCGGCACCCATGGCGGGGATTACGACCTCTTCTCCTACGGTGCCGACGGCCAGGAAGGCGGTGAGGGCGAGGACGCCGACATCGGCAACTGGAACCTCAGCGGCTCGGCGCCGCACTAGGGCCGCCTGCATGCGTGAGCGGCGGGCCCTGCCGCGTGCGCGCGGCTTCACGCTGGTGGAGATCCTGGTGGTGATGGTCATCATCGCGGTCCTCACCGCCGGGGCCATGCTGTCGATGTCGTTCCTCGGGTCGGACCGTGCACTCGACGCCGAGGGCCGGCGCCTGTCCACGCTGATGAACTATGCCGAGGAACAGGCCAGCCTGCAGACCCGGGAGTTCGGCCTGTACTGCAGCAGCGGCGGCTACGAGTTCCTGATCTTCGACGCCATCACCAACCAGTGGGAGCCCGTCACTCAGGATGACGCGCTGCGGCCCCGCAGCCTGCCGGATGGCCTGAAGCTGCAGCTGAATGTCGATGGCCAGGATGTGAAGCTCCTGGACGCGATGCCGGCCCCGTCCAGCGCCCCCACGCCTGACACCTCCGCCCCGCAATCCGCCTATGCGGCCTACGCGCAGGCCGCCGCGGCCGCGGCCTCGGGCCCCGACGCGCAACCGCAGCTGCAACCCCAGGTCATGATCTTTTCCAACGGCGACCTGTCGACGTTCCGCATCAGCCTCGGCCGTGACGGTGACACCCGCACGGTGCAACTGAAAGCCGACTCCCAGGGCCGGGTGTTTTCATCCGAGCCGCAGGCCGCGGGCACATGAGGCAGCAGCGCGGCTTCACTCTGGTGGAGGTGCTGGTGGCGCTGGTGGTCGTCGCGCTGGGCATGGCGGCGCTGATGGAAACCATGGGCTCCTCGGCCGATACCGCCACCTGGCTGCGCGAGCGCTCCTTCGCGCAGTGGATCGCCTTCAACCAGCTGACGCTGACACGTCTCACGGGATCTCTGCCCGCCGCCGGGCAGACCGATGGCGAACTGGATTTCGCCGGCAGCCACTGGCGCTGGCGACAGGTGGTGACATCACTGGGCTTTCCCGGCGTGGAGCGCATTGACGTCATGGTGCAGCCGGCGGACACCCCGCTGGATGAAAAGCACTGGATGGCAACGGTCACCGGCGCCACGGGTGATGCGATCTATCCCCCGCAACTGCAGTCCCTGTACCCTGATCCGGGCCAGACCGCGGTCAGTGCCTCTTCCCAGCCCGCGCCGGTGGCAGCGCAGGGATCACAGTCGCTCGACGACAGTTCAGGACTTGCCCCTGGCGACAGCCTGATGGATTCAAACAACGGCCAGGATGCCGGTTCCGGGCCGGATTCCGGCTCGAGTTCGAGCCCCGGTTCCGCCCCCGCGGCGCCGGTAACGCTATGAACACGCGATCACGCGGCTTCACACTGATCGAACTGCTGGTGGCGCTGTTCATCACCGCGATCGTCTTCGCCCTCGGCTACGGCGTGATCAACCAGGCGCTCAACGGCCGCGAGTCCATCCAGTCACATCAGGACCGCCTGACGGAGGTCCAGACCGCAGTGCGCGTGCTGACCCAGGACTTCTCCCAGCTGGCCGCGCGACCCGTGCGCGACAGCCTCGGCACCAGCTACCTGCCGGCGATCATCTCGGTCCAAGGCCAGTCCTCGGTGGTCGTGGACGGCAGTTCCGCACCCGCTGTCATCAGCGCCTCGGCGGCGGATTCCGCAGCGGACGACACCGCCGGCAGCGACATGGTGCTGTTCACGCGCGCCGGCTGGGCCAACCCGGCCGGAGTGCAGCGTCCGGAGCTGGAGCGCGTCTCCTACCGCGTCGTCAACGGCACGCTGCGACGCCTGCACACCCCGGTGCTCGACGGCACCGAGGCCACGCTACCCATGCGGCGCGACCTGCTGACCCACATCAAGGCCGTGAGCTTCCGCTTCCTGGACGCCAACCACCAGTGGAACACACAGTGGCCACCCTTGGGGACGACCTCGCTGCGCACCCGTCCGCTGGCGGTGGAAGTCACGCTGGACCTGACGGACTGGGGGCGCATCATCCGGGTCATCGAGGTGCCGGCATGAGCCCGGCAGGCCCGCACCGCCAGCGCGGCGTGGCCCTGCTGACGGCCATCCTGCTGGTGGCGCTGGGCACCATGCTGGCCGCGGCCATGGCTTACCGCAACACCATGACCGCGCGCCGCGGCGTTGCGACGTTCGCTTTCGATCAGACCCTGCAGGCCGCGCAGGCGGCCGAGGCCATCGCCGCCTACGCGCTGCGCGCCTCGCGCCAGGCGGACCCCAACAACATCTACCCCGCCCAACCCTGGGCCACGCCCTACGGCCCCACTGACATCGTGCCCGGCATCAACCTGCAGGCCTGGCTGAGCGACGAACAGGGCAGGTTCAACCTGAACAACCTGGTCAACGCCCAGGGGGCCACCGACCCGCAGGCGGTGGCGGTATTCCAGAGGCTGCTGGCCGCGGTGGGCCTGGAACCGAACTGGGCACAGCTGATCGCGGACTGGATCGACACCGACACCCAGCCCAACGTGCCCGACGGCGCCGAGGACAGCGTGTATCTGTCGCAGACCCCGCCCTACCGTCCGCCCAACATGCTCATCACCAGCGCCAGCGAGCT
>DAIDKA010000288.1 GCA_027451085.1 Gammaproteobacteria bacterium | reverse complement strand
TCGAGCACCTGCTCGACCAGTCCGACGCCTTCGCCACAACGGGCGCCATCGCTGTAAGGACCGTAGTAGACGAGGTGTCCGCCACCATCAAACACGAGCGCCGCCGGCGTCGCATCGAGCCACGCCAGGATGGCGGCCGGTGGCAACGCCAGCCGCCGCAGCCTGGAGGGTGCGGACGGCTGGACCGCGCCTTGAGCTTCGATCGCGACGAATTCGACGTGGCGCACCTGATAGCGCGCGGCGATGCGCGCCAGGTGCGGGTCCGTGAAGCGGTTGCACGGACAGCCGGAGCGGTAGACATGCACCACGGTTGCGACCGTCGCCGCCGGCAGCATGGTGCGTGGCAGAATCTGCGATCGGAACCAGCCCTCCGCCGCAGTCCTGCGCGTGGCGCTGTCAAACAGCATGGTGTGCGCGGTTTCGAACGGGCGCTGCAGGCGCAGTTCAAAGTACCAGAACATACAGGCGCAGCTGGTGAACCATGCTGCCACGACGATCCAGGGCAGGACGCGGCGAAAGCTGGTTACGCTGCTCACTTGGCGCAGCTCTTTCCTGAGGGCATCACGACTTCGGTTTTCCGGCGCACTGCGACCACCGGCGCGCGGCAGCCTGACGATCCATGTATCGGCCAGGGCACACCGGATCATGAGGGACTTGTCCGACAGGCGGACGTACTGGCGTCACATTTCGAGCAGGCTTTCGCTAGGCTCCCACGGACGCCTGCAAGGAGCAGTCTTGGAACACCCCTCCCGGTTCTACCGCAACACCTTCGTCATCGCCACGGTGGTGTTCCTCGGCTGGCTGATGACCCGGCTGCTCGAACCGCTGTGGGGCTCCCTGGGATGGGCCGTCGTGCTGAGCTTCCTGCTGTTCCCGCTGCACGTGCGCCTGACGCGAATGCTCAGACACCGGCCCGGCCTGTCCGCTGGCATCATCACCGCGCTCACGCCCTTCGTGATCGTGGCGCCGCTGTCCATGCTGGCCATGGTGTTCGCACGGCAGGTCAGCGTGCTGATCGACTACCTCAAGGGTCACTCGCTGCTGTCGCTCGCGGGCTGGCTGGACCGCGCTGATCAGATCCCCCTCATCGGCCGGCTGGTGCGCTGGGCGCAGGACAACACGCCGGTCACCACGCAGCAGGTGGAGGACTGGGCCGGGAATGCCGCCCACAGGCTGCTGGCAGGCGCCGCAAGCCTGTCCGGACAGCTGGTGCTGGGCGTGGCCGGCACCCTGGTGACCTTCGGCCTGGCGCTGTTCCTGCTGTTCTTCCTGCTGCGCGACGGCCGCCTCATGGTGCGTTCGGTGATGCAGCTCGTGCCCATGGAGCGCGAGCCGCTGGACAAGCTGGTGCGCGACCTGGCCATGGTGCTGCGGGCGGTGGTGTTCGGCACGGTCATGACCGCCGTGCTGCAAGGCATCTGCGTCGGCATCGCCTGGACCATCGTCGGCCTGCCATCGCCGGTGGTGTTCGGCGCGCTGACGGCGGCCGCGGCCTTCATACCCGCCGTGGGTAGCGCGATAGTGCTGGTGCCGGCGATGCTGTACCTGGCGGCCGGCGGTCACTGGGGAGGCGCCATTTTCCTGCTGGTGTGGGCCGGGCTCATGGCTTTTGGCGAGCAGCTGGTGCGGCCGTTGCTGACGTCCCGCCACGCCGAGGTCCCTGCGCTGGCCGTGTTCATCGGCGCCATCGGCGGCGTGTCCGCCTTCGGCTTCATCGGCTTCGTCATCGGGCCGGTGCTGTTGAACCTGGGTGTCGCGCTCATACGGCTGGCCGGGGAATGGGTCCGCAAGGAAGCCTGACCGGGAAAAACCACGCTTTTTGTCCGGCGGTCAGCAAGCGCCGCAGGCGTCTTTATGCCGGGTAATACTAGTAGAATACGCGGCCTCATGGACCTCACCCCCATTCTCGACTCCCTGAACGATGCCCAGCGCGACGCCGTCACGGCCCCCGACGGTCCGGTGCTGGTGCTGGCCGGCGCCGGCAGCGGCAAAACCCGTGTCCTGATCCACCGGCTGGCCTGGCTCAACGAGGTCGAGCACGTGCCGCCCTACGCCATGCTGGCGGTGACCTTCACCAACAAGGCCGCCGCCGAGATGCGCGGCCGCATTGAACAGCTGCTCGGTCCCACGGCGGGTGCGCTGTGGATCGGCACCTTCCACGGCATCGCCCACCGCCTGCTTCGCCTGCACTGGCGCGAGGCCGGCCTGCCGCAGTCCTTCCAGATCCTCGACGGCGAGGACCAGCTGCGGCTGATCAAGAAGCTCGTCAAGGCGCAGGACCTCGACGACTCCCGCTGGGTGCCGAAGGAAATCCAGTGGTTCATCAACGGCAACAAGGACGAGGGACACCGGCCGAAGCACCTCAAGGATCATGGCGATCCGACGCGGCGGCAGATGATCAGGCTGTACGCCGACTATGAAGAGGCCTGCCAGCGCGCCGGCGTGCTCGATTTCGCTGAACTGCTGCTGCGCGCCTTCGAGCTGTGGCGCGACAACGCGGGGCTGCTGCAGCACTACCGCCAGCGCTTCCGCCACGTCCTGATCGATGAATTCCAGGACACCAACGCCATCCAGTACTCATGGCTTACGCTGCTGTGCGGCGCCGGGGTCCAGCCCTTCGCGGTCGGCGACGACGACCAGTCCATCTACGGCTGGCGCGGCGCCCGGGTGGAGAACCTGCACCAGTTCCAGAAGGATTTCCCGCGCGCGAAGCTGGTGCGCCTGGAACAGAACTACCGCTCCACCTCGACCATCCTCGAAGGCGCCAACGCGCTCATCGCACGCAACAACGGCCGCCTGGGCAAGACGTTGTGGACCGAGGGTGCCAGGGGCGAGCCCATCCGCATCTATGCCGCCTTCAATGAGCGCGACGAGGCCGACTTCGTCCTGCAGCGCATCCGCGACTGGATGAACCTCGGTGGCGCGCGCAGCCAGGTGGCCATCCTGTACCGCTCCAACGCCCAGTCACGCGTGTTTGAAGAGGCCTTTCTGTCCGCGCGCATCCCGTACAAGGTCTACGGCGGCCTGCGGTTCTTCGAGCGCGCCGAGGTCAAGGACGCGCTGGCCTACCTGCGCCTGATCGCCAACCACGCCGATGACGCCTCCTTCGAGCGCGTGGTGAACCTGCCCACCCGCGGCATCGGTGCACGCAGCCTCGACATCGTGCGCGACCAGGCCCGCGGCGCGGGCACCAGCCTGTGGGACGCGGCCTGCGCCTGCATCGGCAGCAATGCGCTGGGCGGGAAGGCCGCCACGGCCATGCATGGCTTCCTCTCGCTCATCGAGCGCCTGGGGGCTGAAATTCGCGAGCTGGTGCTGCACGAGCAGGTCGACCACGTGATCAACACCTCGGGCCTGTTGGAATTGCACCGCCGCGAAAAGGCCGACAAGGGCGAGGCCCGCGCCGAGAACCTGCTGGAACTGGTGAGCGCGGCCCGGGGTTTCACCGCGGAGGGCGTGGAGGAGATGTCGCCTTTGCAGGCCTTTCTTGCCCACGCCGTGCTGGAGTCCGGCGAGGGCCAGGCCGATGCCTGGGAGGACTGCGTGCAGATGATGACCCTGCACACCGCCAAAGGGCTGGAATTCCCGGTGGTGTTCCTGTCAGGCATGGAGGACGGGCTGTTCCCGCATCAGCGCGCGCTCAACGACATCGACGGCCTGGAGGAGGAGCGCCGCCTGGCCTACGTGGGCATGACCCGCGCGATGAAGCAGCTGTACCTCACCTACGCGGAGCAGCGCCGCCTGCATGGCATGGACTCCTATGGCACGCCCTCGCGTTTCATCAAGGAGGTCCCCGTCGAACTGGTGGAGGAGGTCCGCCCCCGCGCGCAGCTGGCCCGGCCGGTCATGGCCGCGCGTTTCCGCGGCGACATCAGCGAGACCCCCGTCCAACCGGGCATGGGGCTGGGGGCCCGCGTGCGCCATGGCAAGTTCGGCGACGGCGTGATCCTCAACCTCGAAGGCAACGGCGCACACGCCCGCGTGCAGGTGAACTTCGAGCGCCAGGGCACCAAGTGGCTGATGCTCCAGTACGCAAACCTCGAACGCATATGAACAAGGACGCCTGAGGCCCCATGAAAATCGTCATCCTGGGAGCAGGGCAGGTCGGCCGCAGCGTCGCCTACCAGCTGTCGCGCGAGGAAGCCAACGAGGTCACCGTGGTCGACAGCGACGAAGACGTCCTCAGGGACCTGCAGGACCGCATCGACATCCGCACCGTCGCCGGCCACGCCTCCTGGCCCACCACGCTCGAAGCGGCGGGCGTCAACGAGGCCGACATCCTCATCGCCCTCACCAGCAGCGATGAAGTGAACATGCTGGCCTGCGAAGTGGCCTACACCCTGTTCCGCACGCCCACCAAGATCGCGCGCATCCGCGCCCCCGAATACACCGAGCGCCCCGACCTGTTCACCAACGGCGCGCTGTCCGTGGATCACTTCATCAGCCCGGAGCGGCTGGTGACCGAGCACATCCAGCGCCTGATCGACTTCCCCGGCACGCTCCAGGTGCTGGACTTCGCCGACGGACGGGTGCAGCTGGTCGCCGTGCGCGCCCGGCGCGACGGCAAGCTCGTGGGCCGCTGCCTGCGCGAGATCCGCGAGCACATCCCCAGCACCGAGGCGCGCGTCGTGGCCATCTATCGCCACGGCCAGGGCGTCAGGCCCGACGGCGACACCGTGATCGAGGACGGGGACGAGGTCTTCTTCCTCGCCGGTGCGCAGTACATACGACACGTGATGACGGAAATGCGCAGGGACGAGGCGCCCTCGCGGCGCATCGTGATCGCCGGCGCCGGCAACATCGGCCTGCGCCTGGCGCGCGCGGTGGAGAAAACCAGCCAGGTGAAGCTCATCGAGCGCGACGCCAGCCGCGCCCGCCAGGCCTCGGAGCTGCTCGAGAACACCATCGTCCTGCACGGCGACGCCGCCGACGAGGAGCTGCTGATCGAGGAGAACATCGACAGCACGGATGTGTTCGTCGCCCTCACCAACCGCGAGGAGGCGAACATCCTGTCCGCCATGCTCGCCAAGCGTCTCGGAGCGCGCAAGGCCATGGTGCTGGTCAACAAGCCCTCCTATGCGGAACTGATCGAAAGCGGCAGCATCGACCTCGCCATCTCCCCCCAGACCATCACCATCGGCTCCCTGCTGGAGCATGTGCGCAAGGCCGACGTCGTGAAGGTCCATTCCCTGCGCCGCGGCGCCGCCGAGGCGCTGGAGACCATCGTGCACGGCACGCAGCACAGCTCGTTCGTGGTGGGGCGCAAGGTCGAGGACATCAAGCTGCCCGAGGGCGCCATCATCGGCGCGCTGGTGCGCGGTGACGAGGTGCTCATGTGCCATCACGACACCGTGGTGCAGGAGAATGACCACGTGATCCTGTTCCTGCCCGACCGGCGGCATGTGGACGCCATCGAGCGGCTGTTCATGGGAAGCCTGACCCGGTGAGTGCAGCATGCTCGGCGTGATCCATGTCCTGGGCCTGATCCTCGCCGCGTTCGGCGCGACCTTCGCGCTGCCGCTGGTGACGTCTATCATCAATCAGGACGGCACGGCGCTGGCCTTCCTGCTGAGCGGCGCCGCCACCGGCGGCACCGGCCTGCTCGTCGCCGCCGTCACCCGCCAGCATGCCCGCGAACTGCGGTCCCGCGACGGCTTCCTGCTGGTGACGCTGGGCTGGGTGCTGATCTCGCTGTCCGCGAGCCTGCCGTTCACGCTGCTGCTGCCCAACCTCTCCTTCACCAGCGCCTACTTCGAGGCCATGTCCGGCCTCACCACCACCGGCATCACCCGCCTGTCCGGGCTCGACACCCTGGCTCCTGCCATCAATGTGTGGCGCTGCTCCCTGCAGTGGTTCGGCGGCCTGGGGATGGTCGTGCTGGCGCTGGCGGTGCTGCCGCTGCTGGGCGTCGGCGGCATGCAGCTGTACAAGGCCGAGACCCCGGGGCCGCTCAAAGACGCCAAGATGACTCCGCGCATCACCGGCACCGCCAAGTCCCTGTGGCTCACCTATGTCGTGGTCACCGCGGCCGGCATGCTGGCCCTGAAGCTCGCCGGCATGAGCTGGCTCGATGCAGTCTGCCAGGGATTCACCGCCATCGGCCTGGGTGCATTCTCCAACCACGACGCCAACGTCGCCTTCTTCGCCTCCCCGCAGATCGAATTCACCCTGACGGTGCTGACACTGATCGCCGCGCTGGGGTTCGCACGCCACTTCGTGGCGCTGCGCCACCTGTCCCTGCAGGTATACATCCGCGATCCGGAAGTGCGCGCCATGTTGCTGCTGCTCACGGCCAGCGTCATCGGCATCGCCATCCTGCTTGATCTCAATCACGTCTATTCCAGCTTTGCCATCGACCTCGAACACTCCCTGTTCAACGTGGTATCTGCTGGCACCACCAGCGGCATGGTGTCCCAGGATTA
>DAIDKA010000287.1 GCA_027451085.1 Gammaproteobacteria bacterium | reverse complement strand
GCGCTCGGGACTGCTGGACTGGCCGGTTGCCGGACAGTTCATCGCCGGCGGCCTGCTGGGCGGCATGGCTGGAATCGCGCTGTCACACCGGCTGGCGGCGCAGCGCGCGGTGCTCGGTCGCGTCTTTGCCGTGGTGGTGTTCGCCGTGGCCGCCTATGTCTTCATCCGGGCGACGCACGGCCCGTAGCCGAGGACGGCCCGCACCGCGAGCTCGTGCTCCTCCGCGCGGCAACCCCGGCGGGGGCTTCTTCGAACGGATTGGTTTCCTGGATCACATAGCCGGCTGCGCGCATCGCCGCGACGATCTCATCCGCCAATTCCACGCGCCCGATGTCGCGGAAGGCTCCGGCCAGCCGCCCGGCCACCTTGCTGTGGCCGCCTGCCAGCAGTCCTCGCAGCACATCCGCAGCATCAGCGACCATCGCGAGCGCGGCGCGCGTCGTCGCCGGACGTGCCGCATATTCTGCGCGGGCGCAGGCAATCAGCGCTGTCCCAAGCTTCATGACCTGCAGACCCTGTTTCTGTTCCAGCTCCTGCGGCGGCGGCAGTTCACAGCGGACATCGAAAACCGAGGTGCCATGCAGCAGGGCCGTGGGTTTGTTTCCGCCTTTTGGAGCCCGTACGAGCAGCTGCTTTGGTACCGCCCAGTCGCCGGTGTGCAGACCGATGGAATGTTCCGGGGAGAGGCACCAGCCTGTGTTGAATCGGCTGTTGAGGTAGCCGGCACAGAAGCCCCAGAATGACGCGTACCAGACCGTGCTTTCGCCTGCGGGCTGATCCGGTCGCGTCGGGACATACCAGCCCTTCATGACTTTGAATTAGGTTATTGTGTATTGCCGCTATGGCTTATCAAGCATTCCCGGATTCCAGCGCCGGAGGCGGGCGTTCGGGTACTTTTGGAAACCTTTGCGGGAACCTGTGCAGATTCGATTCAGGATGAAGTTCAACGTATGACTTTAGAGGAAGAAATCGGGCGGAGGCGCACTTTCGCCATCATTTCCCATCCGGACGCCGGCAAGACCACCCTGACCGAGAAGCTGCTGTTGTTCGGCGGCGCCATCCAGATGGCCGGCACGGTCAAGGGCCGCAAGGCATCGCGCCACGCCACCTCTGACTGGATGCGGCTTGAGCAGCAACGCGGTATTTCGGTGACCTCCTCGGTGATGCAGTTCCCGTTCCGGGACGTGATCGTCAACCTGCTGGACACCCCGGGGCACGAAGACTTTTCCGAGGACACCTACCGTACCCTGACGGCGGTGGACTCCGCGCTCATGGTCATCGATTGCGCCAAGGGCGTGGAGGAGCGCACGGTCAAGCTCATGGAAGTCTGTCGCCTGCGCGACACGCCCATCATCACCTTCATCAACAAGCTGGACCGCGAAGGACGCGCCCCCGTCGAGCTGCTCGATGAAATCGAGAGCGTGCTGAAGATCCGCACCGCGCCGGTCACCTGGCCCATCGGCATGGGTCACTCGCTCAGGGGCGTGTACCACCTGCGCGAGGACCGCATCTACGCCTACATGGCGGGTGAAAAAGGCCGTGTGGGCGAAAACCTGACCATTGACGGTCTCGACAGCCCGCAAGGGCGTGAGTTCCTGGGGGACATGGCCGCGGCCTTCAAGGATGAAATCGAACTGGTGCGCGGCGCGACGGCGCAGTTCGACCACGCCGAGTACAGCGCGGGCCGCCAGACCCCGGTGTTCTTCGGCTCGGCCATCAGCAACTTCGGTGTCGAGGAACTGCTGGCGTCCTTTGCGGAAAACGCCCCGTCGCCGCTGCCGCGTGCCACTACGGCACGGGCTGTTGCGGCCGCGGAACCGAAGCTCACCGGCTTCGTGTTCAAGATCCAGGCGAACATGGACCCGGCGCACCGCGACCGCATCGCCTTCATGCGCCTGTGTTCGGGCAAATATACGCGTGGCATGCGCCTGTACCACTCGCGGCTGAAGAAAGAGGTGCGTATCGCCGATGCGCTGACCTTCATGGCATCAGACCGTTCTGCGGCCGAGGAAGCCTATGCAGGCGACATCCTCGGGTTGCACAACCACGGCACGATCAACATCGGCGACACCTTCACGGAAGGGGAGAGCCTGAGTTTCACGGGCATCCCGAGCTTCGCTCCGGAGCTGTTCCGGCGCGCGGTGCTGAAGGACCCGCTGAAGATGAAGGCGCTGCACAAGGGCCTGATGCAGCTGTGCGAGGAGGGCGCGACCCAGCTGTTCAAGCCGTTGCGCAACAACGACCTGATCCTGGGTGCCGTCGGCCAGCTGCAGTTCGAGGTCGTCGCGTTCCGGCTGCAGGACGAATACAACGTGCAGTGCGTGTTCGACACGGTGAGCGTGCATACTGCGCGCTGGGTGGAGTGCAGTGATCCGAAGGTGCTGGAGGAGTTCCGCAGCCGCAACTTCGAGAACTTGGGGCTGGATCACGGCGGGTCACTGGTGTACCTCGCGCCCTCGCGGGTGAACCTTGCCCTGACCCTGGAGCGCTGGCCCAAGGTGACGTTCCGCGAAACCCGCGAACACGCTGAGGTGGCGGCGCAGGACTAGGGCGATGGAGACCATCCTTTTCAGCTCAGGTGCAACAAGCGCCATAGGCGACTTTTTGCCATGAGGTAGTGGCAAGATGCAGCGATGATGCCGGACGACACGGGGAGCGTGGAACTCGAGGCCTGGCGCCTGGCCGGCGCGGCGCGGGCGGCTGCAAGCTCACTGGACGTCAGCGTTCCCGGTCACTTTGCGCTGGGTCCGGGTGGGCAGTTGCGGGCGGTCGCGGCAGGGGCGCCCGGGAGCGTTCTTTACTGGAACCCGTTGCATGGCTGGCAGGCGCGCATTGCGGCTGGTGATCCGCGCCGTGACCTGCTCGACCTGTACCTGCCGATCTGCAGCGCGACGCCCGCACGGCCCATCACCATCGGACACCTGGGGCAGAGCCTCGATGGCTTCATCGCAACCCCTTCCGGGGATGCGATCTCGGTCACGGGTCCGCAAAACATCCTGCACCTGCACCGGCTGCGCGCCTTGTGCGACGCTGTCGTGGTGGGCGCCGGCACCGTTGCGGTCGACAATCCGCGTCTCACGACCCGCCTGGTGACAGGTGGCAATCCGGTGCGGGTGATACTCGATCCTGCTTGCCGCCTGGCCGCGGCGCACCGGGTGTTCAACGATGGTGAGGCGCCGACCCTCAGGGCCTGTGTCACGGGCACGGCAGCGTCGGCCGAGGCGTACGCGCGCG
>DAIDKA010000286.1 GCA_027451085.1 Gammaproteobacteria bacterium | reverse complement strand
GCCCACACCGGCTCATAGGCAACCAGCGCAGCCTCAGCCGCCAGCGGCCCGCACAACTCCAGCACCGCGCCCAGCTGACGCCCGATCACCTCGAACGTCCTTCCTGCCTGCCGCTCCCCCAGGTGCTCGCCGACGCACAGGATCGGCACCAGCCCATGAGCCTTGGCAGCCAGAAACTTGCGCGCCACGCACTGGTCGTCCTCGCGCCAGATTCTGCGGCGTTCCGAATGCCCCACGATCACGTAACGGCACCCGACGTCCCTCAGCATGGCAGCGCAGACCTCGCCGGTGAAGGCGCCCTGCGACTCGGCGCTGACGTCCTGGGCACCCAGCTGCACCTGGCCTGCGGCCGCTGCCAGCAGCTCCCCCACCTCGGACAGATAGACCGCAGGGGGACAGACCACACATTCGGCGGACTCGGCCGCAAGCCCCGCAACAATGCCTGCGATCAACCGCGCGTTTTCCGCGCGGGATCCATACATTTTCCAGTTGCCGGCAACCAACGGTCTGCGCATAACCCTTCCACTTTCCCACAGGCGGCTGGCGGCCGCACTTGCGGCCGGACGCCTTGAAAAGGCGCGCGATGATACCACCAGGTCGCGCCGTTGCAATTGTGCGCCCCAGGCCCACGCCTGGCTGACGTTATGCCACCGCCGCCTTGACCACCTCGGCCAGTTCCGTCGCATACGCCCGCGTGGCCTTTTCGTCGTGGCCCTCGACCATGACGCGGATCACCGGTTCGGTGCCCGAAGCGCGCAGCACCACCCGGCCCCGCCCTGCCAGGCGGCTCTCGATGCTGCGGACGCTGTCCTGGATGGACGGCTCCGTCGCCGGATCAAAGCGCCGGGCCACCTTCACGTTCAACAGCACCTGCGGATAACGTTGCATGCCGGCGGCAAGTTCCGCCAGCTTCTGGCGCGAGCGCCGCATCACGGCGAGCACCTGCAACGCGCTGATCAGCGCATCTCCGGTGGTGGTCTGATCCAGGCACAGCAGATGCCCCGAGGTCTCTCCGCCCAGCACCCCGCCGGTTTCGCGCAGCAGGCCCAGCACGTAGCGGTCCCCGACCGGGGCGCGCCGGAAGTCGATCCCTTGCGCCTTCAGAGCCTGTTCCAGCCCGAAATTGCTCATGACGGTGCCCACCACGGGTCCCGGCAGGTTGTTTTCACGCTGTCGTGCCCGCGCCAGGATGTACAGCAGCTGGTCGCCGTCCACAACGCGTCCCAGATGATCCACCATGACCAGCCTGTCGCCGTCGCCGTCCAGGGCGATGCCCAGGTCCGCACGCACTCCGGGCACCGTCAGCTGCAGCAGCTGCGGATGCTGCGAGCCGCAACCGTCATTGATGTTGCGGCCATTGGGAGAGCAGCCGACCGGGATGACCTCTGCGCCCAGGTCGGCGAGCAGCCGCGGGCCGACCTTGTAGGCCGCGCCGTTGGCGCAGTCCAGCACGATCTTCATGCCCTTGAGGTCGACGCCCTGGGGCAGCGTGCCGGCGCAGAACTGCTGGTAATACTGGCGCTCGCGATCCACGCGCGTGGCGCGCCCCAGGCTCTCCGATGGCTTGGTCACCGCGCCACGTTCGAGTTGCGCCTCGATGGACTCTTCAAGTTCATCCGACAGCTTGCCGCCGCTGCCGTCGAAGAACTTGATGCCGTTGTCGTCGTAGGGATTGTGCGAGGCGCTGATCACCACCCCGAAACGACAGCCCAGGCGCCGGGTCATGTAGGCGATGCCGGGGGTGAGCAGCGGCCCGATGAGCATCGCGTCCACGCCAGCCGCGACGAAACCGGCCTCCAGGGCCGCCTCGAACAGGTAGCCCGACAGCCGGGTGTCCTTGCCGATGAGAACCCTGCCCCCCTCCGGCGCGAGCACCCGGGCCGCGGCGCTTGCGAGCTTGAGGGCGAAGTCCACTGTCATGGGATGTTCGCCCACGCGGCCTCGCACCCCGTCTGTTCCGAAATACTGTCGTGCCATGATCCTCGACCTCGGAAGATTTATCCGCCCCGCACGGCCGCAAGCACCTTGAGAACGTCAACGGTGGCCGCGACGTCATGCACGCGCAGGATGCATGCGCCACTCTGCGCCGCCAGCAGGGCCAGCGCGAGGCTGCCCGCCAGGCGTTCATCCGGCGCGCGCCCTGTCAGGATGCCCAGCGTGGACTTGCGCGACATGCCCATCAGCACCGGCAGGCTGTCCTGCAGCAGTTCCGGCAGCCGGCGCATCAGTTCGAGATTGTGCGCTGCCGTCTTGCCGAACCCGAAGCCCGGGTCCAGGACAATGCGCTCCCGCCGGATGCCGACGGCCGCGCAGGCCGTCACCCGCTGTCGCAGGTATCCGCGCACTTCGCTCACGACATCCACATACACCGGGTTGTGCTGCATGGTGCCCGGCTCGCCGCGCATGTGCATGAGACATACTGCACAATCGGTTGCGGCCGCCGCCTCAAGCGCCCCCGGCAGGCACAGCCCGCGCACGTCGTTGATGAGATGAGCCCCGGCCGCCGCGGCTGCGCGGATCACCTCGGGCTTGCTGGTGTCGACGGAAATCAAGGCCGAGGTCTCGCGGCGCAGCGCCTCGATGACCGGTGCCACGCGCCGGATTTCCTCGTCGCTGCTCACCGCGGCCGCACCCGGGCGCGTCGACTCCCCGCCGACGTCGATGAACGTCGCGCCCTCGGCCAGCATCTGCCGGGCGTGGCTCAAGGCGGCCTGCGGATCAAGGTAACGACCGCCGTCGGAGAAGGAATCCGGGGTGACGTTCAGGATGCCCATCACCACCGGGCGGGACAGGTCCAGCTCGGTGGCAGCGCAGTGCAGCTTCAACAGCGGAGTTGGACTCAGTGCTGGCCGGCCGGTGACCCGATGGGACCCGGCTGAACCGGCATGGGCGACTGCGGCCGGCTCGGCGGCAGCGTGTCATCCCAGCCCTGCGGCGGACGCGGCGTACGCCCTTCGATGATGTCCTTCAGCTGGTCTTCATCGATGGTCTCGTACTTGATGAGCGCATCAGCCATCGCGTGCAGCTTCTCAAGGTTGGTGACCAGGATTTCCCTGGCCCGCTTGTAGTTGGTCTCGATGACGTCCCTGATTTCTTCATCGATGGCGTGTGCCGTGCTGTCAGACACCTGCTTGTGCTGGGTGACGCTGCGGCCCAGGAATACCTCACCGGCTTCCTCGGTGTAGGTCAGCGGACCCAGTTTGTCGGACAGACCCCACTTCGTGACCATGTTGCGGGCCAGGTCGGTGGCGCGCTCGATGTCGTTGGATGCGCCGGTGGTGACAGCATCCGCCCCGAAGATCAGCTCCTCGGCTATACGGCCACCGAACAGCGTGGCAATCGAGCTCTGGATGCGGCGGCGGGACAGGCTGTAACGATCCTGCTCAGGCAGGAACTGGGTCACGCCCAGCGCGCGGCCGCGCGGAATGATCGTGACCTTGTAGACCGGGTCATGCTCCGGAACGGTCATGCCGACGATGGCGTGGCCAGCCTCGTGGTAGGCCGTCATCTTCTTTTCGGACTCGGTCATCACCATGGAGCGCCGCTCCGCGCCCATCATGATCTTGTCCTTGGCGCGCTCGAACTCCTCCATGCCCACGATGCGCTTGTTGGCGCGGGCCGCGAAGAGCGCGGCCTCGTTGACCAGGTTCGCCAGGTCCGCGCCGGAGAAACCCGGGGTACCACGGGCGATCAGCTGCGGCTTCACGTCCTCGGCCAGCGGCACCCGGCGCATGTGCACGCGCAGGATCTGCTCGCGTCCCCGTACATCGGGCAGCGGCACCACCACCTGGCGGTCACAACGGCCGGGCCGCAGCAGCGCCGGATCAAGCACATCCGGACGGTTGGTCGCGGCGATCACGATGATGCCTTCGTTGCCCTCGAAGCC
>DAIDKA010000285.1 GCA_027451085.1 Gammaproteobacteria bacterium | reverse complement strand
GTGCGCGACGTCGCCTACGTACACGACGGCCACCCGCCGCAGACCAACATCGTGCGCGTCAACGGTCGCCGCGCCGTGCTCATGACCATCCAGAAGACCGGCTCGGCCTCGACGCTGAACATCGTGGATTCGATCACCGCGCGCATGCCGCGCGTGCGCGAACTGCTGCCCGACGGCGCCTCCATCGCCGAGACCGGCGACCAGTCGGTGTTCGTGCGCGCCGCCATCAAGGGCGTGGTCATGGAGGCGCTGATCGCCGCGGCCCTGACCGCCCTCATGGTGCTGCTGTTCCTGGGCAGCTGGCGCTCCACCCTCATCATCGCCATCTCCATCCCGCTGTCGATCCTGTGCTCCATCATCGCGCTCGACGCGCTGGGGGAGACCATCAACCTCATGACCCTGGGCGGACTTGCGCTGGCCGTGGGCATCCTCGTGGACGACGCGACCGTCACCATCGAGAACATCAACCGGCACCTGGACGAGGGCGAGGACGTCATCCCCTCCATCAAGGAAGGCTCGCGCCAGATCACGGTGCCGGCGCTGGTGTCCACACTGTCCATCTGCATCGTGTTCGTGCCGATGTTCCTGCTCACCGGCGTCGCGCGCTACCTGTTCGTGCCGATGGCCGAGGCCGTGGTGTTCGCCATGCTCGCGTCGTACCTGCTGTCACGTACGCTGGTGCCGACCCTGTGCATGTACCTGCTGCGCACCGCGGCGGCGGAACACGCGGCAGCCGCCAACCCCAACGCCCTGATGCGCTTCCAGCGCCGCTTCGAGGCGCGGTTCGAGCGCCTGCGCGACTGGTACCACGGCATGCTGCAAGCCGCGCTGGCCCACAGCCGGCCGTTCATGATCGTGTTCCTCGCCCTGGCCTTCGGCTCCATGGCGATCTATCCCTTCCTCGGACGCAACTTCTTCCCCGAGGTCGATGCCGGCCAGATCAAGCTGCATGTGCGCGGTCCCACGGGCCTGCGAGTCGAGGACACCGCGGTGCTGGTCGATCACGTCGAAGAGGCCCTGCGCCAGGTCATCCCGCCCGCCGAGATAGACAGCGTGGTCGACAACATCGGCCTGCCGGTCTCCACCATCAACCTGACCTACATGACCTCCGGCACCGTCGGCACCTCGGACGCGGACATCCTGCTGTCCCTGAAGCCCGGCCACGGCCCCACGGTCGACTACATCCGTGAACTGCGGCAGCGGCTGCCGCGGGAGTTTCCCGGCACCACGTTTGCCTTCCTGCCGGCGGACATCATCAGCCAGATCCTGAACTTCGGCGTCCCCTCCCCCATCGACATCCAGATCACGGGCCCGAGCCCCGACAACCCCGAGCTGGCGAGGAAGCTGCTGGCATCCCTGCAGCATGTTCCGGGTCTCGTCGATGCGCGCATCCAGCAGCCGTGGAACCTGCCGGAACTGCGTGTCAACACCGACCGCAGCCAGGCGCAGCAGCTGGGCATCCAGCAAAGCACGGTGGGCAACGCGCTCCTGCTCACGCTCTCGGGCAGCGGCCAGATCAACCCGACCTTCTGGCTCAACCCCCGGACCGGGCTGCAGTACCCGCTCGTGGTACAGGCGCCGCAGTACCGCATGACCTCGCTGGATGACCTGCGCAACGTCGCGATCACCACGCCGACGCAGGACCAGATCCTCAGCAACGTCGCCACCATCACGCGCGACACCACCCAGGCGGTGGTGTCGCACTATGACTCGCAGAACCTCATCGACATCTTCGGCGCCGTGCAGGACCGGGACCTCGGCTCGGTGGCCACCGACATCAGGAAGATCATCGCCTCCTACGACGGCAGGCTGCCCAAGGCCACGCACATCGTCGTCCGCGGCCAGGTCCAGACCATGCTGGCCTCCTATACCGGCCTTGCCATCGGCGTGGTGGGCGCCATCCTGCTGGTCTACCTGCTGATCGTGGTGAACTTCCAGTCCTGGCTGGACCCCTTCATCATCATCACGGCGCTGCCAGCGGCCATCGCTGGCATCGCCTGGATGCTGCTGATCACCCACACCACGCTCAGCGTGCCGGCACTGACCGGCGCCATCATGTGCATCGGCGTGGCCACGGCCAACAGCATCCTGGTGGTGAGTTTCGCCCGCGACCGCCTCGCGCACGGCGTGACGGCGGTGGAGGCGGCGCTGGACGCCGGCTTTACCCGCTTCCGCCCCGTGCTGATGACCGCGATGGCCATGATGATCGGCATGCTGCCCATGTCCCTGGGTCTGGGCGACGGCGGTGAACAGAACGCGCCGCTGGGCCGGGCCGTCATCGGCGGCCTGGTGCTCGCGACCGTCGCCACGCTGATTTTCGTGCCCGTCGTGTTCGCAGCCCTGCACAAGCGCGACAAGCAGGACAGCCACCCCCCCGGCACGACGCCTGCCCCGGCGAACGCCTGACCCATTGCGGCCCCCAACCGGAACCGATATGAACGCACAGCACTCCCCCCAGCAGCCTCAGAACCACATGCGCGGCGTCAGGCGCATCGGCCTGTGCCTGGCCATCGCGGCCCTCGGCGTCGTGGCCTGGAATATCATCAGTTCGCGCCGCGCGGCGGCCGAACTCGTGAAGAATACCGACGATGCCGCAATCGTGAACGTCGCTGTCACGCACCCGGAACAGGACGGGGCAGGCGCAGAACTGGTGCTGCCCGGCACGGTGCAGGCAAACTACGACGCTCCGATCTATGCGCGCACCAGCGGCTACCTGAAGCGCTGGCTGGTGGACATCGGCGCCCGGGTCAAGAATGGCCAGCTGCTGGCGGAGATCGACACACCCGAGGTCAACCAGCAGCTGCAGCAGGCCGAGGCAGACGTCGCCACCGCCGAGGCGAACGCCCGGATCGCGAAGATCACCGCCGAACGCTGGCAGCAGCTGCGCAGGACCGACTCAGTGTCGCAGCAGGATGCGGATGAACGCATCAGCCAGGCCGCATCCAGCAAGGCGCAGCTGGAATCGGCGCAGGCCAACCTGCGGCGGCTGCGTGACCTGACATCGTTCGAACGCATCGTGGCACCCTTCAACGGGATCATCACCGCGCGTGAGACCGACATCGGCCGGCTGATCGTCGCGGGCAGCAACACCGGCCCCGAGCTGTTCCGCATCGCGGACGAACGGCAGCTGCGCCTGTACGTGCGCGTGCCGCAGAGTTTTGCGCCGGACATGACGCCGACAATCACCGCGCAGGTGGCGTTCCCCGACCGTCCGGGCAAGCGCTTCCCGGCGCGGCTGGATTCCACCTCCAGCGCCATCGACCCCGCCACCAACACCCTGCTGGTGCAGCTCATCGTGGACAACAGCAGGGGCGAGCTGCTGCCCGGCGCCTATGCCGAGGTGCATTTCGCCCTGCCTGCGAGTACAGGTGCAGTCGAGTCCCTGAAGCTGCCCGCCAACACCCTGCTGTTCCGCAGTGACGGCACTCGCGTGGCGACCGTGGGCGCCGACAATCATGTAAAACTCAAGACCATCGTGGTCGGCCGTGACTTTGGCTCCACGTACGAGGTCGTGCACGGGCTGTCCCCGGACGACACCGTGATCCTGAGCCCACCGGATTCGATCACCGATGGCATCGTGGTACGCGTGGTCAAGCCGGCGGCATCAGCCCAGGCGCCTGCGCCGCCCCCGAAGGCGGGGGCCTGATGAAAAGTCGCCTGACCATCGGTGGCATCGTCGCCGGGCTGCTCGCGGCCTGTTCGCTTGCGCCCACCTACCACGCTCCGGTGCTCCAGGCGGTGCCGGAACAGTACAAGGAAGCCGGCGCCTGGATGCCCGCCACCCCCGCCGACACCCAGCCGCGCGGCCCCTGGTGGAACGACTTCAAAGACCCGCAGCTCGATGAACTCGAACGGCGGCTGTCGCAGTCGAACCCGGACCTGCAGGCCGCGCTCGCGCGCTACCAGCAGTCCCACGCGATCTCGCGCCAGGCGTTCTCGGCGCTGTTCCCCGAACTGGACATCGGCGCCTCCGTGATGCGCGAGCTGCCTTCGGCCAATGCGCCGCAGGAATTCCCCAACCCGCCCACCGCCGACGTGTTCACCACGGGCCTGAACCTGGCCTGGGAAATCGACCTCTTCGGCCGCCTGCGCAACCAGGCAGCCGCTGCCAAGGCCCGCGCACAAGCCAGTGCCGCGGATCTCGCGGCGCTCGACCTGTCGCTGCAGGCGGAACTGGCGACAGATTACTTCTCGCTGCGTGGCGCCGACTCGGTGGTGCAGCTGCTGAATGACTCCATCAAGCAGTACGACACAGCCTGGGAACAGACCAGGCACCGCTACGACACCGGCACGGCCGCCGCCACCGACGTCGACCAGGCGGACACGCTGCGCCAGAACGCCCGCGCCCAGTTGTCGGCCGTGCTCCTGCAGCGCGCACAGCTGGAACACGCCATCGCGGTCCTGCTGGGCGAGCCGCCCGCAGCGTTCTCGCTGGCGCCGGCGCCGCTGACCGCAGAGCCCCCCGCGCTCGATACCGGCCTGTCTTCCACGCTGCTGCAGCGCCGGCCGGACGTTGCCAGCGCCGAACGCACGGTGGCGGCGGCCAACGCTGGCATCGGTGTTGCCCGCGCCGCCTGGTTCCCGGTGATCTCGCTGCAGTCCGCCGCCATAGGCTTTGAAAGCGTGGCGACCAGCGACCTGTTCTCCAGGCCCAGCCGCTATTGGGGCATCGGCCCCGGCGTGGACCTGCCGCTGCTGGACGCCGGCGGCCGTGCGGCCCTGAATCGCCAGGCACGCGCCGCCTATGACGAAACCGTCGCCAACTACCGCAAGACCGCGCTCACCGCCTACCAGGAGGTCGAGGACGCGCTGGCTTCGCTGCACCACCTCGGCGATGCGCAGCAGGCGGATGAAGCCGCCGCCAAATCCGCCACGAGCGCCGCCTACCACGCCGACCAGCGTTACGCCGCCGGTGTCGCGGACTACATCGAGGTGACCACCACGCACACCGCGGCCCTGTCAGCCGAGAGCGCCGTGCTGCAGGCCCACACCGCGCGCATGAACGCCGCGGTCGCGCTGGTGCGCGCCCTGGGCGGTGGCTGGAATGCCAGCCAGCAGCAGGACACGCCGCGGTCATGAGCATCGCCCTCAAGCGCACCTGCATGCGCGACCGCATCCGCGAGGAACTCGTGGCGCGCATCCTCGACGGCAGCTACCCGCCTGGCACCCAGCTCAAGGAGCTGTCGCTGGCCAGGGAGTTCAACGTCAGTCAGGCGCCGGTCCGCGAAGCCCTGCGTGAGCTCGAAGGCACCGGGCTCGTGGCCTCCGAACGCTACCGCGGCACCCACGTGCGCGGCACCGACCCCGTGGAGATGCGCGAGTCCTACGAACTGCGCGCCATGATCGAGGCCCGTTCGGTGCAGCGCGGCCTTCCTTTCAATGACGCGGTCTTCCAGCAGCTGGACCGCTGCTTCGAGATCATGACGGCCACAGCCGGCCGCAACGACGCCAGTGGGTACATCGACGCCGCGCTGACCTACCATCGCACCCTGATCGAGGCCGGTGGCAACGGTACTTTCCTGCGGACGTGGGATGCACTGCGCTGGGATGTGCGCGGCCGCATCGCACTGCAGCGCCTGTTCAAGCGCGGCGACGACCTGGGGCATCTGCTCGACAGGCATGCACAGCTGCTCGCCCGGTTGAAGGCCTGTGACGTCGAAGGCGCCACGCGGCTGGTCGAGAACATCATGACTCAGGTGTCGGAGGTGTTCAGCGCGAGCCGACCCGCCAATCACGGCACAGGCTGACCGGCACACCAGCGCACGCCGCAAGCGCGCGGCGCCGCATCGCGCCGGGTCTCACCCTGGTGGCAACGGCGGCGGCCGGCGCGCATGCGCGGCCTGCTCGAAGCCGTAAGCCAGGTGGATCAGCGTGCCTTCACTGAAGGCCGTGCCCACGAACGACAGTCCCACCGGCAGGCCATGCACCAGCCCCATGGGCACCGTGATGTGCGGATAGCCCGCCACGGCCGGCGGCGTGGCGATGTCCCCGCCGATGAAATGATCACCATCCACCAGGTCGATCACGGACGCAGGTCCCATGGTGGGAGCCACCAGCGCGTCGAGCGCATGGGATTTCAGCGCCGCGTCGATGGCTCGTGCAGCCACATCGCGCGTGTTTTGGCGGGCCTTGAGGTAGGTGGCATCCGTCAGCGGTCCGCGCGCCTGAGACGCCACGAAGATCTCCTGCTGGAACCAGGGCATCTCCCGCGCGGCATGCGCCTGGTTGAAAGCGATGAGGTCCGCGAGGGAGTGGGGACCCGAGGGACGGCGCGCCAGGTACCGGTTCACACCGTCCTTGAACTCATACTGCAGCACGGTGTTTTCGTCATCACCGAGGGTCTTGGGCAGATTCATATCCACATCCACGATCATCACACCGCGGGCGCGCAACGTCTGCAACGCACGGTCAAAGACCGCGTCGACGCCCTCGTGAAAACCCATGTATTGCCGCAACACACCAACGCGCATGCCCTTGATGTCAGGATTGAGGAACTTGCGGTAGTCCGGCGGTGGATGGCCCTTGAGCGGCGCGGTGGCCGGATCCTGCGGATCGTAGCCAGCGAGCACCGTGAGCAGTGTCGCAGCATCAGCCACGCTGCGAGCCATCGGCCCGGCCGTGTCCTGGCTGGCGGAAATCGGAATGATCCCCGACCGCGACACGAGCCCCACCGTGGGCTTGATGCCCACGATGCCATTGACGCTGGAGGGACAGACGATCGAGCCGTCCGTCTCGGTGCCCACCGCCACCGCGGCGAAGTCCGCAGCCACCGCAACCCCGGAACCGGAGCTCGAGCCACAGGGACTGCGCGTGGTGTCGTAGGGATTGCGGGTCTGACCGCCGCGGCCGCTCCAACCCGAGACGGAGCGCGTGGAGCGGAAGTTCGCCCACTCCGAGAGATTGGTCTTGCCAAGCAGCACGGCCCCGGCCCGGCGCAGCCGGCCCACGATGAACGCGTCCTGTGGCGGACGCGACTTCACCAGCGCCAGGGATCCGGCGGTGGTCAGCATCCGGTCAGCGGTGTCGATATTGTCCTTGATGAGCACAGGAACACCGAACAGCGGGCCGCGGCCGGCACCACCGCCTCCCCTGGGGTCCAGGGCGGCGGCAATGGCGCCCGCGTCCGGATTGAGTTCAATCACCGCGTGCAGCGCCGGACCCTTGACGTCGAAGTCGTTGATCCGCTGCACGTAGTGCCGCTCGACAGCGCCCACGATGCCGGCATGGTCCACGAACAGCTGCTGCAGCTGTACGATGGAAGGCTCGGCGGGTACTGCCGGTGGCGCTACCGGCTGCTGCGTCAGCCCCATGCCAGGCGCCGTCGCCGCGACCAGGACTGAAAGACAGTTGAGCGCCGCCCTGCTGAGCCGGTTCATCTCCCGTACAGCCGCCTCTTCATTTCCGATGTGCCAGCATAGCCGAACCCGGCCGGGCGTGGCGCTGAAGGAGTCGGCGCAGCTCGGTGCCTCGGTGACGATCTGGACGACCTGAAGCCCCTGCGGCAACGCCCCGCCGACCACGGGGGCGCCGCATGGAACAACTTTATAGCGGTCTTTAGCGCTCTGAGCCAGACTATCGCAAGGCAGCGGAAGTCACCGAAGGGGTGACCAGCCGCGACTTGGGCACCCTGGCCGCCGCGGGACTCCTGATCGCCTGCGGCGAGAAGCGCGACCGCCACTACGAAGCTGGCGGGCGGATCCGGCAGCTGCGCCAGGAAACCGATCTGCACCGCATCCAGACCGATCCCTATACCGGGACGCAGCAGCATGAACCTGCCCCGGGTCTAAGACCCTAGAGAGACACATGGCACAACCCACACCCTTGTTGCTGGATCCGGGCACGTCCATCACCTGCCCCAGGTGTGACCACACTTTCCCGCTGTCGGATGGCTTTGCGCGCCAGGCACTGGACTCGGTCGAGACGGCCAGCAGCGCTGCGATGGCCGAGATCCGTGCCCAGGAACGCGAGCGCCAGCAACGCGAGGCCCGGCACGCCGCGCAGGAGCGCGAAGCCGCGCATGCCCGGGCACTGGCCGAGACCCGGCGGCTGGAGGCCGAAGCGTTCAACGCGCAGCTGCAGGTCATGCGCAAGCAGCTCGAGGACAGTCAGGCGCACAATCAGCTGCTGCAGCAGCGCGAGGCTCAGATCGCCGCCCGCGAGAAATCTGTGGAGAGCCGCATCGCCCAGGCCGCCGCCGAGAAGGCAGCGGAACTGGTGGCCGCAGAGCGGCGCGCGCTCGCCGAGCAACTTCAGGAGCGGGACAAGGCTCTGGCGGAGTCGCGCGCCACCGAGTTGCAGCTGCGCAAGGACAAGGCGGCTCTTGCGGATCGGGCCGCTGCCATGGACATCGAACTGGCCCGCAAGCTTGATGCCGCCCGGATCGAAATTGAGTCCCGGGCCCGGGCGCAGGAGCGGGAGAAGGCTTCGCTCACCGAGGCCGAACTGCGCAAAACCATTGATGATGTGAATTCCAAGCTTGCCGAGGCGCAGCAGAAAGCCGAGCAGGGCTCCCAGCAACTGCAGGGAGAGGTGCTTGAACTCGCCATCGAGGAGTCGCTCAGACGCACCTTTCACATGGATCGCATCGAGGAGGTGAAGAAGGGTCAGCGCGGCGGAGACGTGCTGCAGCGGGTGATCGCCCGTGGCGGCCAGGAAGCCGGGCTCATCCTCTGGGAGACCAAGCGCGCCAAGGACTGGAGCGCCCAATGGATCCCGAAACTCAAGGAGGACATGCGCGCCGCGGGCGCTGCGGTGGGCATCCTGGTCACCGTGCCCGGCGCCCTGCCCAAGGACTGGCCACCCGGGGCGCTGTTCGGAATCTACGATGACGTGTGGGTCTCCCAGGCCACCACAGCGGTCAATGTCGCCGAGGCGCTGCGGACGGGTTTGCTGGAGGTGCACAAGCAGCGACTGCTGTCCGCCGGCAAGGGCGAGAAGATGGAGGCGCTGTTTGACTACCTGACCTCCCCGCAGTTTGCCCAGAAGCTCAAGGCGGTTTACGAGACTTTCGCCAAAATGCGCGAGGAGCTCGAATCCGAACGCAACACCACTCAACAGCGCTGGGCGCGTCGGGAAAAGCAGCTGCAGGCCGGCGCATCGCAGCTCCTGTCCATCGGCGGGGAGATCCAGGGGCTGGCGCAGCAGGATCTGCCCATGCTGGAGCTTGAACCACAGACACCGACCTGAGCCGATCTGACGATGCTGTTTGGCCCGTAGCTGCAGGATATTCCGCGTATTTCCTCTGTTTTTCGTCCGTGAGATTACCAGGTACCCGGCCTACAACGGGATCAATGCGGTAACCCTATGGCGTTATTGTGGAGCATTGCGAGAGCCGGCTCAGCCATCACGGCGCAAGCTGACCGGCACGCCAGTGCACAAGCTGGTCATCGCCTCGCACGCACGCACCGCGCCAGGAACAGACCCCGCACCTGCCGATCCGGCCAGCGCTCCTGCAGCACGCGGCTGGCCACCCGGTAGTGCTTGCCACTGTTGAGCACGTCGTCCACCAGGATGATGAGCGGCCGCGGGGCAGGCTCCACTGCAGTGTCCCGCACTCCGGCAATGCTCCGCGCGGGACTGCCCACGCACAGTGCACGCCGCAAGCGCGCGGCGCTGCATCGCGCCCGGCTTTCGTGATCGGCGCACAGACTGTAATCCATGCGCAGCAGTTCACGGATGTCGGCGCCGCGCCCCCGGAACGCGCAGCGCAGCACCCGCAGCATGCGATCGTCGTGGTCGCAGCCGCCTTGCGTCTTGGAACACGGCATGGGTACAAAGGTTGCCTGGGACAGCCACTCCTGCGGCAACAGGCGTCGCAGTGCACGGCCGGCATGTGCGATCGCCGCGCGCTTGTAACGCAGCCGCGCCGGCTGGTGCGCCAGTTGCGAGTCTTTGAGCTTCAGGTCACGGATGAACTGGTTGCCCGCGGTCCAGTCCGCCGGCCGGCGCGGCACGTATTCCCACAGGAAGTCGCATTCATCCTGCGACGTGAGCTGGCTGTGATCAGACAGCAAGGCCGCATCGATCGGACGCAGCCGGTCAGGAAACCGGGGCAGCATGGGCAGTCCTCCATCAGGTCCAGACCATGGTGCCAGCGCCATGGCGGATATGACGCCGCCACGCGCTTAATTGCACGAATACGTCAGTAATTCGCAGGCGACCAGGCCTTTATCCGGCCCACCCGCATCCGTCCGGCGACCATCAGCGCGCGCACGCTCATGCTCTTGCGCCTTGCAGTACCCACCTACTCCGTCCCTTGCTAGAATTCCTGCAGCGCGGGCTTAAAACAAGTCAACACCGTGCGCGGGGAGAGTTCATGCTAAGGATGGCGTTCTTCGCGCTCGCCCTTGGGGCGGGAAATGCCGTGATTGCGGCCAGCACGGTGCAATACGGTCCGCCGCCGGACTGGGTGCGTCCCATCAGCGCGCCAGCCGCTTCGGAAAGCGGGGGCGATGCCCCTCTGCAGCTGTTGCTCAGCGACCACCAGTTAAACCTGACGCCGGACGGCGATCAGGAGTACCTGGAGACCGCCGTGCGCATCCAGAATCCACAGGGACTGTCCGCGATGGGCACCCTCTCGCTGCCCTGGAATCCCGACACATCGGAAATCACGGTTCACAAGCTGCTGATCCTGCGTGACGGCCAGACCATCGATGTCCTGAAATCCGGGCAGACCTTCACGGTGCTGCGCCGGGAGAGCCGCCTTGAATACGCCATGCTGGACGGGGTCCTGACCGCGGTCATCCAGCCCGCAGGACTTCGGGTCGGCGACATCCTGGACTTTTCCTACACCCTGAAGCAGCACGACCCGGTCCTTCAGGGCAACAGCCAGATCCTGGAACCCAACTGGATGACCAACACTGTGGGCCTGCTGCACCTGCGGGCGCAGTGGCAAACGGCCTCCGGCATCCACTGGCAGGGCAGCGGCTCCTACAGCAAGCTAGTCGAAACTCACGAGGGGGACCGCACGGTTGTGTCCCTGACGCTGCAAAACGCCCAGCCCGCCGTGATGCCCAAATTCGCGCCACCACGGTATCTGATGGGCAACGAGGTCGAGTTCAGCCGGTTCCGGAACTGGCGCGACGTCTCCGCCCTGTTTGCGCCGCTGTATGCGAAATCGGAAGTCCTGAAGCCGGACTCCCCCCTGCACGCTGAAATCGACCGCATCCGTGCCGGCTCAGGCGATCCCAAGGTTCAGGCCGCCGCGGCACTGCGGCTGGTGCAGGACCAGGTCCGGTATGTGTTCCTGGGTATGAACGACGGCGGCCTGGTGCCAGCCACAGCGGATGATACCTGGTCGCGCAGGTTCGGCGACTGCAAGGCCAAGACCGCTCTGCTGCTGGCACTGCTGCACGCCCTGAGGATCGAGGCGACTCCCGTCGCAGTGAATTTGGCCGCGGGGGACGCCGTGCGCGATCGCCTGCCGATGATGCTGGTATTCAACCATGTGCTGGTGCGGGCCCGGATTGACGGTCATGAATACTGGCTTGACGGTACCCGCTCAGGTGACCGCGCGATCGGCGACATTGCCGTGCCGAATTTCCACTGGGGGCTGCCGCTCACCGCACCTGGCAGCGATCTCGTGGCTCTCGTGGCCAAGCCGCTGACCCAGCCCCAGGCTGAAACCGCCGTGCGGATCGATGCCCGTGCCGGCATCCGGAAGAAGGTCCCTTTCCATGTGGAAGTGCTCTATCACGGCGATGCCGCAACCGTGCTGATCGCCCGCATGTCGCAACTTGCCACCGCCAACCTCGACCAGGCC
>DAIDKA010000284.1 GCA_027451085.1 Gammaproteobacteria bacterium | reverse complement strand
GGGGATGGGTCTACGTGGTGCATGACCTGGCCGCGGTCAGCGCCGTGACCCTGGTGATGATCCACGTCTACTTCGGTGTGATCCCGGAAAACCGCATGTATCTGAAGGCCATGATCAGCGGCAGGATGTCACGCGCCGACCAGCGCGCACGCGTGACGGCGTTCCTGAAAGGGGGACGTTCACCTTGAAGCGTGGTACTGTAGGCGCTGTAACCCGTACCGCCGGTTAGCGCGCATCTCCTTGACCCTTGCGGAGGTTCATTGACGTTTTCCACGCTGAAAAACGTGATCCTGAATCGGATTCCCGGAACGCGGAGCACCCTGCAGCAAGCCGCCACCCGCCACTGGACGCTGCATCCGCCTGAGTTGCAGCTCACCCCTGCCGCGGTCTACTTGAAGGACGACCTACTCAAGATTACGGATGTCGAGGAACATACGTCCCTTGAGGTTGAAATGCGAAAGATCCGCGGCGGCCCCGTCGAGCACGCCGCAACCACGGCCTACGAACTGCGCGATGCCGAACTGATTCACGGAACCGTGACCAAGGGTGCCTTCACCCTGAAACTCACGCCCCAGCGCAGGCGACTGCTGTCGCCAGCTCCACCCCGGACAAAACAGCCCTGCGCATTGGGCTCGACGTATTTCGGCAGCATCTACTTCGGGCACTGGCTGACTGACGATTTGACCCTGCATCTCGCCGCGGAGTCACTGGCGATGGCGGTAGCAACGGACCGCCAGCCGTATCGGCACGAACCGGGCTATTGCAGACTCCTGGGCATCCCGCAGCAAAAGACTTCAACCGCCCTCTTCAGTCAGCTCATCATACTCGACGATATCGGTCAGAACTCCCACAAGCGGCACCGTTACCGGGAATTGCGCAGCAGGCTACGCCGCCAGGTGGATTCCGGCCCGAACCGTCTGATATATATACGACGCGGAACCAGTGGTGCAGCTGCCGCACGCAAGCTCGTCAATGCCCGCCAGGTCGAGGCCCCTCTGGCTTCACAGGGATTCGCCATTGTCGACCCTGATATCATGTCGGCAGAACAGATCACCGCGGCAATCGCTGGCGCACGCATCGTCGTCGGAGTCGAAGGCAGTCATATGCTGCATGCCCTGTACGCCATCGCGGACGACGCGCGCATCTGCGTCATCCAGCCTCCATACCGGTTCGTCAATGTCATCAAGGATTACGCGGACTGCCTGGACATCCGCTATGGATTCACGGTGGGAGACCTGCATCCTGAAGGATTCACCGTCCCGATCCCCAGCCTGATGGAAGTACTCAGCCGACTGGACTCGATCTGCTAGCTCAACCCACGACTTAATCTTCAGCGCGCAAACAGCTGCGAAGGATCCTGGAAGGCCTTGAACTCCAGCGCATTACCGGAGGGGTCGTAGAGGAAGAACGTGGCCTGCTCGCCCACCTGGCCCTGGAAGCGGATGCCCGGCTCGATCACGAAGCGCTGGCCCGCCTGCTGCAGCCGCGCCGCAAGCGCATGCCAGGCATCCCAGGACAGCACCACGCCGAAGTGCGGCACCGGCACATCGTGGCCATCCACGTCGTTGGTGGTCTGCACAGGCGGACGACGGGAGCGATCCAGGTGCGCCACCAGCTGGTGACCGAAGAGATCGAAGTCCACCCAGTCCGCACTGCTGCGCCCCTCCGGGCAGCCGAACACGCTGCCATAGAAGGCCCGGGCGGCACCCAGGTCGTGGACGGGGATGGCGAGATGGAACGGGGACAGGGGCATGCGTGAATCTCCGGCCGCAGGATGCGGCCGGAGAATTATCGCTCAACCAGGAGCTTGCCCGGCCGGAACCTGCACCATCAGAACCTGCCGCCCTGGTAGTCCTGGAAGGCCTGCACCAGTTCTGCCTGGGTGTTCATGACGAACGGGCCGTGGCGCGCCACGGGCTCGCGCAGCGGCCGCCCGGCCACCACGATGGCCCGGCCCGCGACCTCGCCGCCGGCCGCAGGACCGCGCAGCGTCAGGCGTTGGCCCGGCCCCATGACCGCAAGCTGGTGCGCGACCACGGGGGTATCAGCCCTGTCGCCCAGCTGCAATGCCCCCTCAAACACATACACGAAGGCCGCGTGGCCCGCCGGCAGCACGTGCGTGTAGGAGGCCCCGCCAGCCAGCTCCACATCGAGGTAGGTGGGATCGGTCGCAGGCTGGCTGATGGGTCCTTTGATCGCCCCGACCGTCCCGGCAATGACCTTCACATGCACGCCGTGCGAGGGGCTCGCCACCGGGATCTTCGACGGCTCGAACTCCTGGTAGGCAGGCGCTGTCATCTTCTGCGCCGCCGGCAGGTTCAGCCACAGCTGGAAGCCGCGCATGCGGCCCTGCTCCTGCTCCGGCATTTCCGAATGCACGATGCCGCGGCCGGCCGTCATCCACTGTACGCTGCCTGGAACCAGCACCCCCTCGTGGCCGTGGTTGTCCTTGTGGCGCATGCGTCCGTCGAGCATGTAGGTGACGGTCTCGAACCCCCGGTGCGGATGCGACGGGAAGCCCGCGATGTACTCCATCGGGTTGTCCGTGCCGAACTCATCCAGCATCAGGAAGGGATCAAGTTCCGGCAGCCCGGGCTGCCCGATCACGCGGGTCAGGCTGACACCCGCACCATCGGATGTCGGCATGCCGCGCACGACACGAGCCACCGGCCGGTCCTGGACCGGTTCAGCCACTGCGTTCATGACACACCTCCTTGGGTCATTCCCAATCCTTAGAACCGAAATGCCTGTGCGCCGTTCGCGCCTCAGGCCGCCTTGGCGGCCGGAATGGCGGCGATCGCCGCGTCCAGCGCCTTCTGCCGGGCCTCGGGACCCATCGCAATACCGTCGGCCCGCACGAACTGGGCATCCACGCCAATGAAGCTGAACGCAGCCTTGAGATAGCTCTCAACGTGCTCGGCCGGGCTGCCCGCCTGGTACACACCGCCACGGGTCACCGCCACGATCACCGTCTTGCCCTTGACCAGGCCTTCAGGCCCGTTGGGACCGTAGCGGAAGGTCTTGCCCGCCACCAGCAGCCGGTCGATCCAGGACTTCAGCTGGGTCGGAATGTTGAAGTTGTACATCGGGGCGCCGACAACCACGACGTCGGCTTCCAGGAACTGAGTCAGTACCGCCGCATCATGCGCCTGGGCCTCGCTGCCCTGGACCAGCGACTGGATGGAAAAGTGAGGCAGCGGATGCCCCGCCAGGTCCAGATGGTGCACGTGCAGGCCGGGCACGGCCTGCTTCCAGCGCTCCACGATCTCCCGCGTCACGGCGCGGCTGGCGGAATTGTCGCCCAGGATGCTCGAATCAACTTGCAGCAGCTTCATTTGGCCTCCCAGGCCGGTTTAGTGTGTTATGAAGCCTAATTCATGGAACAGAAAACGTGAATCCGGGCGATCTGGAACAGTTTGTTCTATTCGTGGAACATTCAGCCGGAGTGGATTAAACTCGATCTACGGATGCAGCCCTCTCCCCGGCAGACTCTCGACGACTTTTACTACTTCGCCAAAGTGGTGGAGCACGGCGGCTACGCCCGCGCCGCCCGCGCCCTGGACATCCCTAAATCGCGCCTGTCGCGGCATATCAGCCAGCTGGAGGCCCGCCTCGGCGTGCGGCTGGTGAACCGCTCGACACGGCGCTTCGTGGTCACGGAGGTCGGACAGGAGGTCCAGCGCCATGCCGCAGCCATGCTGGCCGAGGCCGAGGCCGCCGTGGAGGCGGTGGAATTCGCCCGGGCGGAACCGCGGGGCATCATCCGCATCGCCTGCCCCGTCGCACTGTCCCAGACCATCATGGCGCCGCTGCTGCCGGAGTTCTTTGCCCGCTATCCCGCCGTCCGGCTGCTGATCCATGCCAGCAACCGGCGCATCGACGTGCTCAACGAGGGCTTCGATGCCGCATTGCGCGTGCGCACCCACCCCAGCGGCGAGGATGGCCTGGTCATGCGCAGCTTCGGGGAAGCCCGCGAACTGCTGGTAGCGGCACGCGAGTATCTTGACCTCACAGGTCGCCCTCAGAACCCGGACGAACTCCCGGCACACGCCACCCTCGGATTTGCACCGGAAACGGAGACCCAGACCTGGGAACTGATCGGACCTCAAGGGCAGACCGCCCGGGTGCAGCATACCCCGCGGCTGGTCTGCCATGACTTCGTGGTACTGCGTGCCGCGGTACTGGCTGGACTCGGTATTGCGCTGCTGCCGGAAAGCGTCGTGCGCGCCGACCTCGATAGCGGGCGCCTGGAACCGGTGTTGCACCAGTGGAACCTGCGTCTGGGAATACTGCATGTGGTATTTCCCAGCCGGCGCGGGCTGCTGCCGGCGGTACGTGCCTTCCTCGACTTCCTGGCCGAGAAGCTGCCCCGCACAGTCATGCAGGGAGCCGTTATCTGAGACAGTCTGCCGCCAGAACTGTGAGATACCCGAAGTATTGGAACCCTCATGATAGTCCGACCCAAACCCAGCATCGTTCAACTGTTTTTCATCATGCACGGCTCGATCTTGCCGCGCATTGCACCCCAGCTCATTGGCTTTGCCGTGTACGCGTGCACTGTAGTACTCATTGAACGGACCATAGGCGTGCACTCTGGCGCTTACGGCATCGCGCCCTTTACTGTGCTGGGCGTGGCCCTGTCGATTTTCCTCGGCTTTCGCAACAACAGCGCCTACGACCGCTGGTGGGAGGCGCGCAAGTTATGGGGCCAGCTGGTGTTCGAAATCCGCAATTTATCCCGCGCAACGCTTGCACTCATCCCACATGATGCGCGCCCTCTGCTGATGGAATCCCTCGCCTTCTGTCACTACCTGCGCGGCGCTGTACGCAAAGTTGACGCCGACAGCGATGCCCGCAGGTTCATCGGCAGCGGTGCCGATGCGTTCACGCAGACAGCCAACAAGCCCGACGCTGTACTGCACCACATGGAGCAGCGACTGGCCGCACTCAAACGCGAGGGCCGCATCAGCGACATGGAGTTCCGCATTCTCGACGAGCGTATCAGCAGCATGGCAGCCATACAGGCCGGCTGCGAACGCATCTCAGGCACTCCCGTGCCCTTCACCTATACGTTGCTGCTGCACCGCTCGACATACTGGTTCTGCATGTTGCTGCCCATCGGCCTGGCATCGACGTCCGGGTGGGCGACCCCGCTGTTCACCGTCCTGGTGGCCTATTCTTTCTTCGGCCTGGATGCACTGTCGGAAGAGCTCGAAGATCCATTCGGCACCGGACTCAATGATCTGGCCCTGGATGCACTGTGCCGCACCTACGAGATCTCGGTTGCCGAAGCACTGGGCGAGCCGCCGCCCGCGCCTCTGTCAGCAATCAACTATTACTACTCCTGAAACCCTTCCAACACACCCACAGCCACATTGCCGGATTACATCTTCGGACCAGCCTCAGGCGGCCGCGGTGCACGGCGCCATCGCACGCGTCACCAGCGGCGCCCCACCCCGGCAGCACACCAGGTTGTCCTCGAACTGCCGCGTATTGGCCTCCCAGCTGGAACGCAGGGCGCGCTCACGGCAGGCAGCCGGGTCCAGCGCCAGGGCACGCAGCGCAGCCCGTCCGAGGTCCTCGTCGAGCGCTCCGGTGACACCGTCATCGACAATATCGATGGGCCCGGTCACCGGGTACGCCGCCACGGGCAGGCCGCAGGCCATGGCCTCCAGGTTCACCAGGCCGAAGGTGTCCGTGCGGCTGGGGAACACGAACACATCCGCCGCCGCCATATGCGCCGCAAGGTCCGCGCCGAAGCGATAGCCGGCAAAATGCGCTGCCGGATAGCGGGCCTCGAGGCGCGCCCGCTCGGGACCATCGCCCACCACCAGCTTCGAGCCCTGCCAGGGCATCTGCAGGTAGGCGTCGATGTTCTTCTCCACCGCCAGGCGGCCCACGTACACCGCCACCGGCCGGGGCAGGTCCAGCAGGTCCTTGGGGCCTGGACGGAACAGATTGGTATCCACGCCGCGGGCCCAGCGCACGATGTTGCGGAAGCCGCGCGACGCAAGCTCCACCTGCATGCTCTGCGTGCTGACCATGCAGGCGCGGGCCGCGCCATGGAACCAGCGCAGGAACCCGTAGGATGCCGACAAGGGGATCGGGAAGCGCTGCCGCAGGTACTGCGGGAACTGCGTGTGATAAGACGTCGTGAAGTTCAAGCCGCGGCGCAGGCAGGCCCGGCGCGCAGCCAGCCCCAGCGAGCCCTCGGTGGCGATATGCACGGCATCCGGCTGGAATGAATCCAGCATGCGCGCCACTTCCCGGCCGGGAAACACCGCCAGCCTGATCTCGGGATAGGTCGGGCAGGGCATCGAGCGCAGCCCCTGCGGAGTGACCAGGCGCACCTCGTGACCTGACGCCCGCAGACACTCCACGGTGCGCGCAAGGGTCTGCACCACGCCATTGGTCTGGGGACGCCAGGCATCCGTGACGATCAGTATTTTCACTGGTTGCATCCTGACCCGCGCTCATGACGGTTCGATGAACAATCCACGCACCGTCATCTGCCTGCAAATTTGCTGACGTATCTCGTTCATGTCTGGCCCGACGGGCCACAGGCCGAACGAGAGGATCGCAATGGAAAGCTTCTGGCAGACGCTCAAGACCCAGCGTTGGGATGACCACCGCTACTACCACCACAGCCGCATCAACCAGTCACTGCACCTGGTCAGCGCCCTGAGTTTCCTGGCGTCCTACGCCACGATGTTCAAAAGCCCGGCAGCCGCGGCATTGATCGGCTGGACAGTGTCGATGGTGAGCCGCCAGTCGGGGCATTTCTTCTTCGAGCCCAAGGGGTACGACCAGGTCAATCACGCCACGCACGAGCACAAGGAGGACATCAAGGTCGGTTACAACCTGCACCGCAAGGTGGTGCTGATGACCGTCTGGGCGCTGTCACCGGTGCTGCTGTGGTTCAGCCCCACCCTGTTCGGCCTGGTCGACGCTCCTGCTTCAAGGCTGGACCTGCTGAACCACGTGGGCCTGCTGTGGTTCACCGTGGGGGTGGGCGGGCTGCTGTTCCGCACCGTGCAGCTGTGCTTCATCCGCAACGTGCAAACGGGCCTGGCGTGGTTCACGAAGATCCTCACCGACCCGTTCCACGACGTGCTGCTCTACTGGCGCGCCCCGCTGGCGCTGCTGCGCGGCGAACTCATCGACCCGATGGACGATGTCATCGAGGCCGAGGCCCTCGAAGCCGAAGCGCTCCACCAGGCCTGAAGCAGTTCACGCGACAGACGCCGCCTGATCGCGCGGTTGGTGAGCCGGGCATCGGCCCACCACCAACCGCCGTCATGCATGGCCCGGGCGGCGGCCACGATCCGGTCCGCCACCTGCGCGAAGTCCTCATCGGTGTAGTTGAGACTGAAAATGAAGCGCCCGGTACCCACCCAGCTCAATGCCAGCCCATGCGCCCGCAGGTAGTACTGGAACATCCAGTTGTACTGCGACGGTTGAACATAGCTCACGGTCCAGATGGAAGACAGATTGGACACCCGCACCGGCAGACCTGCCGCCGCCAGGCGCCCGTTGAGACTCGCGGCGCGGCCGTTCCATACGGCATCCAGGTCCCGGTACAGCGCCTGCACGGGCCCGGTCTGCAACCGCTCGAGGAACTCATGCATCGCGCCCATCACGTAAGGATGCGAATTGAAGGTGCCGCGCGCCAGGCAGACATCCGCCGGATGGTCTTCCCGGAAGCGCCGCATGAGCCCGCCGCGGCCGCACACCACCCCCACCGGCAGGCCGCCACCCAGGGTCTTGCCGTAGGTCACCATGTCGGCCTTCACGCCGAAGTACTCCTGCGCACCACCCGGGGCGAGGCGGAAGCCCACGAACACCTCGTCGAAGATCAGCACGATGCCCCGCGCGGTGCACACCTCGCGCAGGCGCTGCAGCCAGGCGGTGTATGCGTCACGGTCGAAGTGCGCGCCGCGGCCGCTGTCCAGCAGCGCGCCGTCATTGGGCGCATTGCTGTTGGGGTGCAGCGCCTGCAGCGGATTGACCAGTACGCAGGCGATGTCCTTGCGCTGCGCCAGCACACGCAGCGCCTTGTCGCTCATGTCGGCCAGCGTCAGGGTGTCATGTGCCGTCTGCGGGTTGCCCACGCCCGGTTGCACGTCCCCCCACCAGCCATGGTAGGCGCCGCAGAAGCGCACCAGCTGGCGCCGTCCGGTGTGGTAGCGGGCCAGCCGCACCGCCTGCATCACGGCCTCGGTGCCGGACATGTGGAAAGAGACCTCGTCCAGACCCGATATCTCGCGCAGGCGCCGGACGTTGTAGGCCAGCACGGGATGGAATGTGCCCAGGACCGGCCCCAGCCCGCGGACCCGGTCGGCGCCACGCTCGATGCAATCCCGGTAGAAATCGATTCCGAAGACGTTGACGCCATAGGAACCGGCCAGGTCGTAGAACCGGTTGCCATCCAGGTCCGTGAGCGTCACGCCGCCCGCAGCCTCCAGGAAGGAGCCGCCCTTGAGGTTGTCCCGGACGATGCGGCTGAACTGGAACGGCACGCGATAACGGGAGGTGAACTGCAGGTCGGACACCGATTGCGCCACCTCGGCGGTCAGGGCCGCGGAACGCCGGAAGCGCGTGCGGAACAGCTCCGACAGCTCCCGGAAGGCCGCACGACGCTGCGTGACAACCTGCTCCGGAGCGCCATCGGCACAGAAGAACCGGCTTTCATCGTACTCATAAAACGGCACCAGCCGGGCCAGGCGGCGCGACCAGCGTGCGTGTCCCGCCAGGGAGCGATGCTTGGCGGCGGACAGCGTCAGGCGCTGGCGCAGCCCGACCAGACACAGTGCAGCCACGCAGGCGGCCGGGATCAACAGCAGATACGAGGTCATTGAACGGTCCATGAAGATTCGACACCCGGAAAACTATTGCGCGCGGATGACGTACCGATGACAGTGCGCGCTGCCATCGCCCGCGTGGCCCGGCAGGAGGACCTCAACTTCCTGCTGACCAACCGCATTCCGCGCCGCTGGCTGACGTTCTTCGTCGGCTGGCTGTCGAAGATCGACAATCCACTGATCGCCAGGCCCGTCATCGCGCTGTGGCGCCTGTTCTGCGACGTGGACCTGTGCGATGCCAGGACGCAGCGTTTCCGCAGCCTGCACGAGTGCTTCACCCGCGCCCTGAAAGAGGGTGCGCGCCCCGTCTGCACCGATCCCGACACCCTGGTCAGCCCCAGCGACGGCATCGTCGGCGCATTCGGCAAGGTCACCGCCGGCGAATGCCTGCAGGCCAAGGGCTTCCCCTACACGCTGCTGGACCTGCTGGGCGATCTCGATCTGGTGCGCCAGTACCAGACCGGCTCATACGTGACCCTGAGGCTCACGGCAGGCATGTACCACCGCTTCCATGCCCCGGCGGATTGCCGCGCCGAACAGGTCACCTACATCTCGGGCGACACCTGGAACGTCAATCCCATTGCCGTATCGCGCATCGAGCGGCTGTTCGTGAAGAATGAACGCGCCGTCATCCGGCTGCGCCTGGCCGACTCAGGCCACGTGATCACGCTGGTGCCGGTGGCCGCGATCCTGGTGGCCAGCATCCGGCTGCACTTTGCCAACGTCCTGCTGCACCTGCGCTACAAGGGACCGAACGAGATTCCCTGTGACGTCCCGCTCGCGCGCGGGCAGGAGATGGGCTGGTTCCAGCATGGCTCCACCATCATCGCCTTCGTGCCCGAGGGCGTGACAGTTGCCGAAGGACTCGCGACCGGCGCCACGGTGCGCATGGGCCAGCCGCTGTTCAAGGTCAAAGCCGGATGAGTCCCGCTGTGCGGGCAGCACCCGCGGCCGGCGCTACCTCACGTCGCGCTGATGCCGGCCCCTGCCGGTGGCCGGGGCTCGAACAACCCGGTGATCGACTGGAAGCGGATGCGCAGCAGCTGCACCGCGCGACCGCCGAGTTCGTAGCAGGCGCGCTGCGAACGCACCAGCGCATCGGCATTGGGGATGAAGTCCAGGATGCCATCATCGCGGCGGGTCCACATCGCCGCCGGCGCCGGCACCGTCTCGATGCCCGCGATGTTGAACTCCACCACCGAGCGGGCCATGTGGGCCGAGGACGTGACCAGCACCACCCTGTGGACACCGGCGCGCGCCAGGATCACCGCCGAGAACTGGGCGTTCTCGTGCGTGTCGCGCGAGCGGTTCTCCACCCAGCGTGCCGTCACGCCCAGGTCGGTGCGCAGGAAGTCCTGCATGGAGGCTGCCTCCAGCCGGCTGCCCGACACCAGCACCGGCAGGCCGAGAGTGCGCGCCACCCGCGCCCCGTACACCAGCCGCTCCAGGGTGGTGGCTCCCGGGGCGGGCGTGCCGTATTCCGGGGCGTTGCGCCGGACGCCTCCGGCCAGGATCACCACGGCCTGGGCGTCCACCGGCTGGTGCAGGTCCAGGGCCGGATAGCGCTCGACCACCCGCAACAGGGCATCAGCCACCACGGGCGTGGCCAGCAGCCACAGCAACGCGGCGCCCGCGAAGCACAGCGCAAAACCGTAGAGGCGCGGACGGCGGCCGACACCCAGGACAAGTCCCGCCAGCACCAGCAGCAGCGGCCCCGTGGGTGGCAGCACCAGGTTCTTCAGCAGCTGTTTCCAGGTAAAAAAATCCATTGCCACGCTTGATCAGGAGCCCGACCCCACCATGATACCCGCAGGTTCCGCCATCACTACGTTAAAGTCATGCCAGGCTTCCAGGGCCCACGAAGGAGACGCCATGCTCGACGTCACCCGCTCTCGTTTCAAGGATCGCCTGCTGTTTGCCCTCAACTTCTTCCGCCACCCCTTCATGCTGGGTTCCATCTGGCCGAGTTCGAGGTACCTGGTCGATGAGGTCCTGCGCCCCATCGAGTGGGGCAGCGCCGCGGTCATCGTGGAATACGGCCCGGGAGTCGGGACCATCACCGGTGAGATCCTCAGGCGCATGCGCCCGGACGCGCATCTGGTGGCCATCGAGACCAATCCAGCCTTCGTGAAGCTGCTGCGCGGCGAGTACCAGGACGCGCGCT
>DAIDKA010000283.1 GCA_027451085.1 Gammaproteobacteria bacterium | reverse complement strand
GATGCGCGAACCGGTCACCTCGACTTCCTGCAGCGGCTGGCTCTGCTGCTGGTCACTGCCGCTGCCGGCGCTGCTGGCCGGGGCCTGCTGCGCATGTGCCTGGGGTCCGAAGGACAGCGATGCGGTGAGTACGAGGGCGCCGGCCGAGGCGGCGAGCCGGGTACGTGATTCGCGCGCGACTGCGGCGCCATAGGCGGCACGCAGGATCGAGGCGACGGCATGACGGGCATGGACCATGGGGTTAAACCTCTATTTAGGTTGTTGGTTCAAACAGGGTTGGAGCGGAAGCCACGGGAGTGACTTTTTGGGGACAACGTGAGGTGCAGTGCACGAAGCGCGGCTGCGAGCGCCCGCGACTGGTCTGACTGAGACATATCCCCCTCCCGTTTTCGCTGAAACACGCCTCTTTCCAGGCAGATTCCAGGTATCTGGTTTTCTGAATGCGGCGGGACTGTAATCCCCTCGTATGTGCAGTGCAACTAAGATTTGTTGTTTTTGTGCTGTGATGTGTGTGAAAGCGTCAGGTCTTGCTCTGTCAAGCGTGCGGGTTGTAAAGGCAACCGTGCCTGCCGGCATCGGGGTAAAACCACGCCTGCAGCGGGTCGTGCCTGTGGCGTTAACCACGGGAATTGCAGGGTTTGGTGATCTGCTGTGACGCGCAACTCAATGCTGCGCCGCGGGATTCACAGTGAGATCAAGTGACCACAAGGTGGACGCTCACGTGTGCTCCGTAATAGAAGTTTGTTACAGCAGATGCTGTTGTGCAGCAAAGGACACAGATCTTTATCCCTGCTGGATAAAACTGGATGACACCCGATGGAACCGGCCAGGCGGGGCGGGGCTGGCTGCGCGACATCCAGGCAGCCGGATGTCAGACTGCGTCAACTCTCAACATCCTTGGAATCAAGCCTGAAAACCTTGGACCGTCTGTTGCCGACACCCCTGGTGAAGGCATCAGTTCTGCTGCATGCAGGGGTGGCTGGCATGGCGCTGGATGGGCGCCTGCTGCCGTGGGCTGCGGGCGCTTTCCTCGCCAACCAGGCTGCTCTGTGCTGGGGAGGCCTGTGGCCGCGCAGCCACCTCCTGGGTCCCAACCAGGTCCGCCTGCCGGACGGAGCGGGCCGGGTGGCGCTTACCATTGATGATGGGCCGGACCCGGAGGTCACCCCCCGGGTGCTGGAGCTGCTGGCGGCGCATGGAGCCAGGGCCACCTTTTTCTGCATCGGCGTGCGGGTGGAGCAGCACCCGGCGCTGGCGCGGCGCATCCTGGCCGAGGGCCACGAGATCGGCAACCACAGCCAGCATCACCACAACCTGTTTTCGCTGTTCGGTCCCTGGCGCATGGCGCGCGAAATCGAGCAGGCGCAGGCGAGCATCGGCAGGGTCTGCGAAGTGCAGCCGCGCTGGTTCCGCGCCCCGGCCGGCCTGCGTAATGTATTCCTGCAGCCGCAGCTGTCGCGGCTGGGCCTGCAATTGTCCAGCTGGACGCGGCGTGGCTTCGACACCCGCAACCGGGACCCGGAAAAGGTGCTCGCTGCGTTGCAGCGCAAGCTCGCGGCGGGGGACATCCTGCTGCTGCATGACGGGCAGGCGGCGCGTACGGTTGCGGGGGAACCGGTCATCCTGTCGGTGCTGCCCCGGCTGCTGGCAACCCTTGCGGCGCGGCACCTGCGTTGTGTGACTCTCTCCGACGGGGTAGGGGTAGAATGACTTCATTAACGCTTAAGGAGCCGTCTGCCGCATGAACCTGATCTGGTATGCCCTGTGGTACGTGATCGCAGTGGGATTTCTCGTGATCGTGCATGAATTCGGCCACTTCTGGGTGGCCCGGCGCCTGGGGTTCAAGGTGCTGCGGTTTTCCATCGGCTTCGGCAAGCCTTTGTGGCGTCGCAAGGTCGGTAAAGACGACATGGAGCTGGTCATAGCCCCAATTCCCATGGGGGGTTACGTCAAAATGCTCGACGAGCGCGAAGGTCCGGTACCGCCGGACTTGCTGCCTCGCTCCTTCACCCGCCGGCCGCCCTGGCAGCGCATCCTGGTGCTGTTCGCCGGCCCCGGCGCCAACGTCCTGTTTGCCATCCTGGTGCTGTGGGGCATGCGCTGGCTGAGCGGCATCAACGACATCAAGCCCATCGTGGGCGAGGTCACGCCGGCCTCGGTTGCCGCGCGTGCCGGCCTTGCGCGCGGGGATGAAATCCTGTCGCTGGAAGGCCAGGCGGTTCGCGATTCGCGCGACATGACCTTCTCCCTGCTGAACGATCTGCTGAGCACCGGGCAGGCGCGCATGGCGGTGCGCGGCGCCGATGGCCGGCTGCGCCAGGTCGTGCTGACGGTGCCGGACCCCGCCCAGCGCCGGCATCTGACCGAGCCCGCCATGCTGTTCACCGGCCTGGGGTTCCAGTTCATGGGGCCGCCGGTGCCGCCGGTGTTGTCCGAGGTCACGGCCGGCGGGCCGGCAGCCCGTGCCGGCCTGCGCACCGGGGATCGCATCACCGTCGTCAATGACCAGCCGGTCAAGGATTTCACGGATGTCGCCAGGCTGATTTCAGCACTGCCCGACCGCAGTGTGCCGTTGGATTATCAGCGGGGCGGGATGACGCACCACATCGTCGTCGCCGTCGGCAGTGCGCAGGTCAATGGTCTGCGTGTGGGCCGCATCGGCGTGGGCGGGCCCCGCATGGTGAAGTACCCCGACAGCATGGTGGTGCACCGGGATCTATCTGTCCCGGCAGCCCTGGGTAGCGCCGTGTCGGATGCCTGGAACCTGACGGCCACGCAGGGCGAACTGCTGTGGCGCATGGTCCTGGGCGAGGTGTCGGTGAAGAACCTCAGTGGCCCGCTGTCCATTGCGCAGTACGCGGGGGAGTCGGCGGATGCCGGCCCGGCCTCGTTCCTGAGCTTCCTGGTGCTGATCTCCCTTGCGATCGCGCTGTTCAACCTGCTGCCGATCCCGTTGCTGGACGGCGGGCAGATCGTGTTCCAGGCGGCGGAGTGGATCAAGGGCAAGCCGGTGTCGGAGCGCGCCCAGGTGTTCGGTCAGCAGGTGGGCATCGCGCTTCTGGCGCTGATGCTGGGCCTGGCGCTGTTCAACGATGTGTCGCGGCAGTTCGGCTGATATCGGTCCGGCCGGATCCTGCCTGCTTATTGAACGCTGTACCCGCGCCCCGTCAGGCAGGCGCCCAGGGCCCGGGAGTAATCCGCGCTCCTGGGCCCGTACTGGTCCGGCGGCACCTGGCCGCCGCTGGCCGTCGGATCAAAGCCCGTCTGGCTGACCGCCCAGGTGTGGCACTCGTACTGGTCCTTCGCCTGCTGGTCCTGGCTCTGGCCGTTCCTGGGGTAGACGAACATCTGCTGTGTGGCCGGTGACGGAGCGGGCGGCGGCGGCGCATCGGCCGGGGCATCGGCGGCAGACGGCGGCGGTGCGACCACTTCGTACTGGTTCTGCTGAGTGTTCCAGAGATAGTAGGTGTCGTTGGCGTAATAGTACGGAATGCCGCCGAACCACACGGTGGAATAAAATGGTGGCAGCGCCGGGATGAACACGCCAGGCGGCGGGGTGACGACCACGTAGGCGCCGCCGCGGGGGGCGTACCACACGCCGCGGGAATAGAAGAAGCGATCCCCGCCACGGGTGACTGCGAAGCGATCGCGCGGCAGATCATGCACGGCGAAGCCGCGGTCCGGGTAGAAATGGTCGTGGCCGAAGCGGGCGTCATAGTGATCGGCCAGCGCAGCGGCGCATATGCCAAGTCCGAGAGCGGCAGAAACTCCAGCCAAAACAAGGTGGTGGCGAGTTTTCATGAATTTTCCTTCAAGAACGGCGCGACCGCGTCACTTCACCGTGTAGCCGCGCCCGCTCAGGCAGGCGGACAGCGCGCGACGGTAGTTGGAGGCCTGGTGTTCGATCTGCGCGGCCTGCATCCGGGTCTCGGCGTTCGCGCTGGCGTCGGCGGCGGCCTGGGCCTGGGCATGCGCCTGTGCGTCGGCGTTGGCTTCCGCGGCGGTGCCGAGGATGCCGCCCAGCAGGGCACCAAGCAGCAGGCCGGCGCCGCCATTGCCCGGGCCCGCGGCAATGCCGCCCACCACGGCACCAGTCACGGCGCCCACCGCTGTACCGGAACCAGGCACCACCGTCGGTCCGCTCACCACCTGCATGCGCTCATGCGGGGGGATGTTGGGGGCGCTGGGGTTGAAGCCGGTCTGATGGGTGGCCCAGGTGGAGCACTCGTAGCGGTCGCGATCCTCCTGCTGCGGGGTCTGACCATTCTGCGGGTACGCATAGATGGTGATATTCGGCGCTGCCACCTGCGGCGGCGGGGCGGGCCGGGGTGGCGGTGCCATCACGCAGGCAGACAGGGCGCTGGCAAGGCCCGCGACTGCCATGAGACGGAGCTGCTTCAGAGGGGCACCTTCGAAGGTCATCAGTAAGATCCCATGCTGGTTACTGCAGCCACCAACGCGGCGGTGGTGCATGTCGTTGACGGCAGGACTGGACTTGGATGCCAGTGTTCCACCGGAGGGGGGCATATGCTCATTCCCAAGAAATCTTAATTCTGGGCCGGTGTGCGCTGCCGGGGTGAGTAAACTGCCCGGCCCCGAGACTGGAACTGTCAAGGATGATGTCGCAGGACCCGCGTCTTTCACTCATGGTCGAGGCTGCTCTGAAAGCTGGTGCAGTGGCCGCCCGCATCTACCACGAGGGCTTCCAGGTCACGGTGAAGGCTGACGCCACCCCTGTGACCAGCGCCGACCACGCCGCCGAGGAAGTCATCCTTGCGGCTCTCGCGGCCGGGCTGCCCGCCATCCCGGTGGTGGCCGAGGAGCAGGCTGCCGCCGGCATCGTGCCCGCCACGGGCAGTGAGTTCTTCCTGGTGGATCCGCTGGACGGCACCAAGGAGTTCATCAACCGCAGCGGTGATTTCACCGTGAACCTCGCACTCGTCAGCTGCGGGCGACCCGTGCTGGGCGTGGTGTACGCGCCCGCCACCGGCAGGCTGTTTGCTGGGGACGTCGTGGCCGGTCAGGCCTGGCGGGCGCAGCACGCGCCCGGTACGGCCGGGGGCCCGCCTGAATCCATCCGCGTGCGGCCGGCGCCTGCGGCCGGGCTGACGGCGGTGGCCTCGCGCTCACACCGCACCCCCGAGACGGATGCTTATCTGGCCCGCTACACGGTGGCGGAACTGGCCAGCGTGGGTTCGTCCCTGAAGTTCTGCCTGGTGGCCGAAGGCGCCGCGGATCTGTATCCGCGCCTGGGGCCGACCATGGAATGGGATACCGCGGCCGGGCACGCCGTGCTCGCGGCGGCTGGTGGCACGGTCGTGGCGCCCGACGGCGCGGCGCTGGCCTACGGCAAGCCGGGTTTCCGCAATCCCTGGTTCGTGGCCGCGGGGCCGTTCAAGCCGCTGTCCCTGAGTTGAGTTTGAGGATTCCGCATGAGTGTCGTCCAGTTGGCTGACGGATTTTCCCCGCACCTGAAGCGCCTTGAGGCCGAGTCGATCTACATCCTGCGCGAGGTGGTCGCGGACTTCGCCCATCCGGTCATGCTGTATTCCATCGGCAAGGACTCCGGTGTCATGCTGCACCTGGCGCTGAAGGCGTTTTATCCGTCGAAGCCGCCGTTCCCGCTGTTGCATGTGGACACCGGCTGGAAGTTCCGCGCCATGATCGAGCACCGCGATGCGGTGGTGCGGCGTTATGGTTTCAACCTGATCAAGCACACCAACCCGGACGGGCTGGCGCGCGGCATCAATCCCATCACCTCCGGCAGCCAGGTGCACACCCAGGTGATGAAGACCGAGGCGCTGAAGCAGGCGCTGGATCAGCATGGCTTTGATGCCGCCTTCGGCGGCGCGCGCCGCGACGAGGAGAAGAGCCGGGCCAAGGAGCGCATCTTCTCCGTGCGTTCCGCGGGGCACACCTGGGAC
>DAIDKA010000282.1 GCA_027451085.1 Gammaproteobacteria bacterium | reverse complement strand
TGGAGCTGGTGACGGCCGCGAGGCTGTCGCATCATGGATGAGATTTGTGAACGCGACAGGCGTCGAAACGAAACAACCCGGATTGGAGGCGGGCCGGGCCGGTGGCAACACCGGTCCGGCATGTCTCAAACAGCTTGCCTGGCGGCTATAGCGAGCGGGAACCACCCGATCCCATTCCGAACTCGGAAGTGAAAACGCTCTGCGCCGATGGTTGTGTGGCCTGTTGCCATGCTAGAGTAGGTCACTGCCAGGATCTCAAACAAACGCCCCTGAAGTCGAAAGGCTTCAGGGGCGTTTTCTTTTGCCTGACCCCTTTGCATGGTGCATCGCAATTGTCGTAAATTCGCCGAAAGCCTGATCTAGGCAATAAAAGCGATGAGCACGGGGGGAGGGTTATGCACGGAATCAGCTCTTGCAGGTGCGGGACGTTCATTCTGGCCGTCGCCGCCGCGGTGGTGGCGGGTTGTGGCGGTGGTGGCGGTGGCACTGCGACTTCCCTGGGCTCGAGCAGCAGCGGTTCCGGAACCACGGGCACTGCAGGTACGGGGTCGGGAAGTTCAGGAGCGGGCGGTACGTCCACGGACAGTTCCTATGTGCCGGGTCAGTACCTGGCGCAATCCCAGTACGCCAATCGCTGCGCGGCCCCACGCACGGGAACAGACCCGGTCACCGGGGTTGCCTATCCAGACGTCCAGGGCACCTCGACCGATGAGAACAACTTCCTGCGTTCCTGGACGCATGATCTGTATCTCTGGTATTCGCAGGTGCCGGACCTGGACCCGTCGCAGTACACGACGGCGAACTACTTCCCGCTGCTGAAGACCTCGGCCACCACGGCCTCGGGTGCGGCGGTGGACCGCTTCCACTTTACTTACAGCACTGCGTACTGGGAGTCGTTTTCGCAGCAGGGCGTGGTGCCTGAATATGGCGTGGACTTCGAGGTGCTGTCCGCCTCGCCGCCCCGCAACGTGGTGGTCGCCTATGTCGAGCCCAATGCACCCTCGCCCGCCACGACGCTGGGTCGTGGCGCCACCGTCCAAGCGATCGATGGCGTCAGCATCAACGACGACACCACCTCCGGCGTGAATACGCTCAACGCCGGCCTCGCCCCTGCCGCAGTGGGTGAAAGCCATGTATTCACCATCCAGGACTATGGCAGCACCACCACGCACGATGTTACCTTGACCGCCGCCAACGTCACGGAGACACCCGTGATGCTGACCGAACAGGTGCCCAGCACCAACGTGGGTTACATCCTGTTCAACTCGCACATTGCCACGGCGGAATCCGAACTGGTCAGCGCCATCAACCAGCTGCAGACGGCAGGCGTGACTGACCTGGTGCTCGACATGCGCTACAACGGCGGTGGCCTTCTGGACATTGCCAGCGAAGCGGCCTACATGGTGGCCGGCGCCGCGCAAACCACCGGTCACACCTTCGAGCTGCAGCAGTTCAACGACCAGCATCCCAGCGTCAATCCCGTGACGGGCTCGGCGATCACGCCGACGCTGTTCCACTCGACGACCCAGGGGCTTTCCCTGACCGCGGGTCAGCCGCTGCCGTCCCTGAACCTCACGCGGCTGTTCGTACTGTCGACGGCCGCGACCTGTTCGGCCAGTGAGTCCGTGATCAACGGACTGCAGGGCATCAACGTGCAGGTGATCCTGGTCGGCGGCACCACATGCGGCAAGCCGTATGGCTTCTACCCGCAGGATAACTGCGGGACCACCTACTTCTCGATCCAGTTCAGGGGGGTCAATGATCAGGGCTTCGGCGACTATCCGGCCGGGTTCACGCCGAATGGCACCACCGGAATCGACACGGGCGTTGTGATCCCGGGCTGCCCGGTCGCTGATGATTTCAGTCACGCACTGGGTGATCCCGCCGAAGCCTTGTTGTCGGCCGCGGTCACTTACAGCCAGACCGGAGCCTGCCCGGTGCCTTCCGGTCTGGCACCGCACGCCACCGTGAAACGTCAGCAACAACCCGGATTGTCGCTGATCGGCCGCCCGCGGGTTCGCCAGATCAGGATACTGCGGTCACTGTGAGTGCGGCGGACGGGCACGGACCCGTCAAGCCGGGTGGGCCCGCGCGGCAGGCAACGCCCGGGCCTTCGCCGGTTCCTTGAAGAACAGGACGAACAGCAGTGCCACCACTGCGGCCATGACCGCGGGCACGGTCCAGATCGCTTGCCAGACGTGACGTGTGGCGTCGTCCTGCACGTAGGCGTAATGCTCCACCACGGCGCCTGCGGCCCAGGAACCGATCAGCTGTCCGACGCCGTACGTGACCACATGGATGAACCCCTGAGCGCTGGCGCGCTGGGCATGGGTCACCGCGTTGTCGACATAGATCTGGCCGGTGACGAAGAAGAAGTCGAAGCAGATGCCATGCAGAATGATGCCTGCGTACAGCAGCGACACCAAGGTGCTGCTGTTGCCAAGCGCGAACAGGACGTAGCGCAGCACCCAGGCCGCCATGCCCGCCAACAGCATCTTCTTGACGCCCAGGCGCGCAAAGAAGAACGGAATGAGCAGCAGGAAAGCGACTTCCGACATCTGCCCCAGTGTCATCTTGCCGGCCGCATGCGGCATGCCCGCTTCGTTGAGGAAGGCGTTGGCAAAGCTGTAGTAGAACGACAGCGGGATGCAGATGAGCAGCGATCCCAGGGTGAACACCGCGAAAGAGCGGTCCTTCATGTAACCCAGGGTGGACAGGCCCAGCGCCTGGGACAGCGTCGGCCGCCGCCCGCGGCTGCCGGGCGGGGTATGGGGCAGGCTGAGGCAGTACAGGCCCATGACCAGCGACAGCACCGAGCCCAGCCGCAGCGGCAGGTTGGTATTCTCGATGGAGTGACCCAGCAGCGCAGGCGCACCATAGCCCACCACCAGACCGACGACGATCCAGCCGATCGACCCCAGCACGCGCACGCCCGGGAACTGCCTCGCGGGGTTGCTCATCTGGTGAAATGACACGGCATTGGCCAGGCCCAGGGTGGGCATGAAGCAGATGGAGTACGCCAGCAGGCCCCAGAAGAAGATGCGCGCCTCGGTGACCCCCGAAAGCCACCAGAGCAGGGCACAACCTGCCAGGTGCAGCACCGCCATGACGTTCTGCGCGGGGAAGACACGGTCCGCCAGCATGCCGGCGATCACCGGTGCAAGGATGGCGCCCCAGTTCACCGTGCTGTAGATGCCGCCCACCGCCACCCCGTCGAAGTGCAGGGCCAGCAGGTAGGTGCTCAAGGTGACGTACCACGACCCCCACACGCAGAACTGCAGGAACATCATCACGGACAGACGCAGACGCATCACGCCTTGCATGGGATCTCCCGCGGTCCTTGAGCCGGATCAGGTGACTGACTTGAGGTACTTCGCGCTGACGGCGATGGCTTCGAAGCGGTCCATGGCGAAGGGGGGTTCCTGCTCCACGAAAAACCGTCGCACGCCGCTGGCCCAGGCCACGTCCAGCAGCATCGGCCAGTGGAGCTTGCCGCGGCCGACCTCCGTAGGGTCCTGCTCAAAGGCGTAGTTCGGCCGGGTGTCTGCCTTGATGTCCTTGACGTGCATCATGCGAAAGCGGTGCGGTTGCCGCTTCAGCAGTGGCACAGGATCGACGCCCGCGGCGGCCACCCAGCCCACGTCCATCTCGAAGCCCACCAGACCGGGGTCGGTTTCAGCCAGCAGGATGTCGAGCCCGGAGCTACCCCCCTGCAGCGGCCGGAACTCGGGGTTGTGATTGTGATAGCTCAGGTGCAGGCCGACCCGTTTCAGCTCGGCCGCCTTGCGGTTGAGAAAGGCCGCGGTCGCCTGCCAGTCCGCGTGCGTGAGTGATGCAACCGCCCTGGCAAAGAAATCACGCTCGCCGGCGGCGGGTTTCGGCAGGTGCTCCGGCAGCAGGAACATGGGCAGCACCACCTCGGTGACGCCCAGCACTTCCATATCCGCCGCGATCCTCTCCGGAGGCTGGTCAAGACCGGGCTCCGTGCCCTGGGCCCTGGGCTGCATGTGAATGCTGGGATAATGGATGCCGACGGCATCGGCAGCCTGGCGCAGTGTGCGCGCGTCATGGCCGTAATAACCCGCCAGCTCCACGGCGCTGTAACCGGCTGCAGCAACCTTGTGCAGCGTACCGGCAAGGTCGGTGCGGGCGCTGTCGCCCACCGTGTACAGCTGCAGGCCGATGGGAATATTGTGGCGGGCAAAGAACGGCTCTTGCGCAGGCGTCGCCAGTGCGCGTACGGCAGGGACCGACAACGCCAGGCCCGCCGTACCCAGTTGCAGCATGTGGCGCCGCGAAAGACGCCGCGCGGACGTCGCATTCGTTACGTGATGCATCATCCCCACTCCATCAGCGGGCCCTGCGACCCGTTATATCCTTGAGAATACAGTATCCCCAACGAGAGATGACGGCGCCAGTCCCGCAGGACAACAATGCGCCAGGTGTGCCAGCAGCGGAAGGTCTCCCATGAGCATCAAACTCACCCTCAACGCCCAGTCCCGTGAACTCGATGTCGATCCCGACATGCCCCTGCTGTGGGCCATCCGCGATCACCTGCAGCTGACCGGCACCAAGTTCGGTTGCGGCATGTCGTTGTGCGGTGCCTGTACCGTGCATCTTGACGGGCAGCCCATCCGCTCCTGCGTGACGCCGGTGTCGGCGGTGGCCGGCAAGAGCATCACCACCATCGAGGGCCTGAGCAGCGCCGCGGCCAAGGCCATCCAGGACGCATGGGTGAAGCTCGACGTGCCGCAGTGCGGCTATTGCCAGAGCGGTCAGATCATGTCTGCCTCGGCGCTGCTCGCGGGCAACCCCAAGCCCACGGATGCGGACATCGACGCGGCGATGGCCGGAAACATCTGCCGCTGCAACACCTACGTGCGCATCCGCGCCGCCATCCACGAAGCCGCCGCCAGCCTGCCGGCCTGAGGGAGCGACCATGAACCTTCGTAACATCGGACTGCGCATGGCGGACCGCGACGTTTCGCGCCGCTCGTTCCTGAAGTTCACCACACTGGCCGGCGCCGGCCTGACACTGGGTGTGGTGTTGCCGGGTTGCACGCCTGCTTCCCCGCCTGGCGCTGCGGCGTCCGAAGAACCGCTCGCCATGCCGTTCCTGCGCATCGCCGCCGACAACACCGTGACCTTCATCTGCAAGCACGTGGAGGCAGGGCAGGGCGTGTGGACAGGGCTTGCGGCCGTGGTCGCCGAGGAACTCGACGCGGCCTGGGATCAGATGCGGGCACAGAACGCACCGGCGAAAGTCCCGCTGTACGGCAATTTCGCCTTCGATCCCAAGGGCAGCATCCAGGGCACCGGGGGCTCCACCTCGATGGCCAACTCCTGGCAGCAGCTGCGCCAGGCCGGCGCCACGGCGCGGGCCATGCTGGTGCAGGCGGCGGCGAAGCGCTGGAGTGTGCCGGTGTCGGAGATCAGCGTCACCGAAGGCGTGGTCTCCCATGCCTCGGGCAAGCAGGCCACGTTTGGAGCACTGGCGGCCGATGCCGCGACAGTGCCGGTGCCCACGAACGTCAGCCTGAAAGATCCCTCGCAGTTCAAGCTGATCGGCCGCGATCCATTGCCGCGGCTGGACAGCCCTGCCAAGTCCACCGGCCGGCAGCAGTTCGCCATCGATGTCATGCTGCCTGGCATGATGACGGCCGTGGTCCTGCGTCCACCGCGTTTCGGCGGCAAGGTCGCCACGATCGAGGCGGCGGCGGCCAGGGCCATTCCCGGCGTGGTCGATGTCGTGCAGATCCCGCGTGGCGTGGCGGTGGTGGGCAAGGACCTGTGGTCGGCCAAGAAGGGCCGTGAGGCGCTCAAGGTCACCTGGGACGAATCTGCGGCCGAGACCCGCGGCACTGCCCGGATACTGGCGGACTACCGCAAGCTGGCTGGCGGCAAGGAAGCCACGAAGGTGGTGCGCACGGGCGATGTCGACGCATCCCTCAAGGGCGCGGCTCACGTCATCGACGCCGAGTTCGTGTTTCCGTACCTGGCACATGCGCCCATGGAACCCATGACGGCGGTGTGCCAGCTGGGCCAGGACAAGTGCGAGATCTGGGCCGGCTGCCAGTTCCAGACCCTGGACCAGCTGAACGCCGCGGCGGCCTGCGGCCTCAAGGCCGATCAGGTGGTCATCCACACCCTGGCGGCCGGCGGCACCTTCGGTCGGCGCGCCAACCTGATTTCGGACTTCATGAGCGAAGTCGCCTCCATCGCCAAGGCCACCGGCGGCAAATACCCGGTGCGGCTGATCTGGACCCGCGAGGACGACATCACGGGCGGCCTGTACCGGCCGTTCAACCTGCATCGCATCACCGCCGCCGTGGACCGGCGTGGTGAACTCGTCGCCTGGCGGCAGCGCATCGTGGGCCAGTCGCTGGTGGCAGGCTCACCCTTCGCCGGCATGATCCAGAACGGTGTCGATCCCACCGCGGTGGAAGGTCACGCCGCGGAGCAGTACGAGATCGCCAATGCCGACGTGTCCTGGAACCAGGCGCACACCGGCGTGCCGGTGCTGTGGTGGCGCTCGGTGGGTCATTCTCATACCAGCTTCTCCAAGGAAGTGATCATCGATGAGCTGGCGCAGGCCGCAGGCAAG